>JAIOTH010000058.1 GCA_021106915.1 bacterium
CAAGCAATGGGAGCTAAATATAAAAATAAATATTTAGGAACCATTGGTGATATTGGTGTATTTAGTTTTAATGTTCATAAACATTTACAATGTGGTGAAGGTGGCATATTGGTAACTAATAATAAAAAAATAGCTTTTAGGGCTCAGTTGGTGAGAAATCATGGTGAAGCTGTGATAGATAATTTGAAAGAACAAAAAATTTATGAACCTATTATTGGTAGTAATTATAGGTTAAGTGAATTACATGCAGCCGTAGCAATAGAACAATTAAAAAAAATTAATAAACTAAATGATCCCAGAATAAGATTAGCTAATTATTTAACAAAAGAATTAAAAAAAATTAATTGGCTAGATGGTGCAGAAATTTTGAAAAATAGTACTCATACTTTTTATGTTTATCCAATTAAATTTAAAAAAGAAATCATAAAAATAAAGAGAGAAACCTTTGTAATGGCTATGAAAAAAGAAGGTTTCATATTAGGTATGGGCTATATAAAACCATTATATTTAATGCCTTTATATCAAAAAAAAGAAATTTATCCTAATAGTAAATTCCCATTTTCTGAGTTAAAAGTTAAATATAATAGAGGCATTTGTCCAGTTGTAGAAAGAATATATTATAAAGATCTTTTAATTTCATCTATTTGTAATAGTCAAAGAACAAAAAAAGACATTGATTTATTCATAAAAGCAATTAAAAAAATTGAAAATAATATAGAAGAACTAATTAAATATGAAAAAAATAAATAAAATATTGTTTGCAGCTCAAGATCCTGGAGGATTTAATTCATTGATCAATGTAATTAAATATTTAAGTAATAAAAAAAATAATTTAAAAGTATTATTAGCGAATGAATCTTGTGAAATAGCTAAAAAAAATAAAATTAGATATACTGATTGTACAAAAATTAACGATAATAATTTAAAAAATATTTTTAATGAATATCAGCCTAATTTGGTCGTAGTTGCTACAAGTGATGGTTTAAGTATTGAAAAAAGAATAACCAAAATTTCTTATCAAAAAAAAATACCAATTATTTCCATAATAGATTTTTGGTCCAATTACAAAAAAAGATATTCAACGCCTAATACTAAAGATTTAGCTTATCTTCCAAATAAAGTATGTGTTATTGATGATTTTATGAAGGCTGGGGCAATAAGAGATGGAATCAATTCAAAAATAATAGAAATAACTGGTAATCCTTTTTTTGACACCTTACAAAAAGTTAAGACTATTGAAGGGGATGAAATAATATTTATTTCCCAGCCTTTTTCCGAAGTTTATTCAAAAAAAGATAAAATTATTAATAAAATATCATTATTTAATGAAGTTGTAATATTTAAAGATTATATTGAGGTTTTAAATCAATTAAAAATAAAAAATCCTATAGTTGTTTCACTTCATCCGAGATGTAAAAATAAAAATAAATATAATCAGTTTATTAAAAAATCGGAATTAAATATAAAATTAAGTAAAGAACCAATAGAAAAATTAGTTAAAAATGCTAAATTAGTTGTTGGTATTAATAGTATGGTTTTATTTCAGGCTAGTTTAATTGGTAAAAAGGTTGTTAGTTATCAACCTGGAATAATTAAAAAGCAGGACTCATTAATTAGTAATTATTTAGGTTTAAGCTATGTAGCATATAGTTATAGTCAATTAAAAAAGCAATTAAAAAAAGTTTTAAAAAATAGCAAAATAAAGAAAGTGCTTAAAATAGGAAAATTTTATACAAACAGTAATTCTACTTTAAAAGTAATTAAATTAATAAATAGTTTTAAAAGGCATGTCTAATATAATTTGTATAATACAAGCTCGTACTGGCTCAAGTAGATTAAAAAATAAAATATTTTTGGATTTAGAGGGTAAACCAGTATTATCTAGAGTCATTGATAGAGTTTCAAAATCTAAATTAATAGATAAAATTGTTATTGCTTCACCAGAATCAGTAGAAAATAATATTATTGAAGAATTTGTGAATAAAAATTATCCAAAAGTTGGAGTGAGTAGGGGGTCTGAAAATGATGTCTTAGATCGATATTATCAAGCCGCTAAAAAATTTAATGCAGAGATTATTGTCAGAATTACTAGTGATTGTCCATTAATGGATACCGAAATTCTTGATAAGGTAATTAAAAAATTTATAGAAAAAAAGGTTGATTATGTTGCCAATGTTCTTGGTAAAAGGACATATCCTCGGGGATTAGATGTTGAGGTTTTTGCCTTTAAAACACTTGAAAAGATATGGAAAGAAGCTAAAGATAGTGAGGATCGTGAACATGTGACTCTTTATCTTAGAAAACGACCAGAATTATTTCTAACTTATAATGTTGAAAATGATGAAGATTATTCAAAATATAGATTAACTTTAGATGAAGATGGTGATTATAAATTGATTAGTCTAATTTATAAAAATTTATTAATTAAAGATGAAAATTTTGATCTTAAAGATATAATAAAATTATTAAAAACAGGACCAAAATTAGCAGAGATTAATAATAGAATAAAACAAAAACATGCTAAATACTAAATTAAAAGTAATTGCTGTTATTCAGGCTAGAATGGGCTCTACTAGGCTTCCTAAAAAAGCTTTAAAATTTTTTTTGAATAAAACTTCGATAGAATGGATTAAATATCGTTTGTCTTTTTGTCAAGAAATTGATCAAATTGTGTTAAGTACGGCAAATAATAAAGAAAATGATTTACTAGTAGAGCATGCTGAGGAGATAAATTTAAAGTATTATCGTGGTAGTGAAGACGATTTAGTGAGTCGTTTATATGAAACAACTCGAGAATTCAAAGCTGATGCTATGGTCCGTATTACTGGTGATTGTCCTCTTGTTGATCCTAATATTGTTGATAAGATTGTTAATATCTATCGAAAAAATATTGATTTAGATTATATTTCTAATGTTGTACCACCTACTTTTCCAGATGGTATGGATGTGGAATTAATTTCTTTTAAAACCCTTAAAAAAATGAATGAAGAAATTGTAAATTCTATGTATAGAGAATTCGTTACGACTACTTTAATGGAAAATTCTGAGAAAAAATATAAAATCCACAATATTTTTAATAAAGAAAATTTATCACATTTACGCTTAACAGTAGATTATCCAGAAGATTTTGAACTTATTAAAAAAATATTCTCTAAATTACATAAGGAAGGAAATATTTTTTATCTTAAAGATATTTTAAATTTATTCAAAAAAGAACCGAAATTGATAAAAATAAATCAAAATAGAGTTGATCAGACAATATTAAACAATATTCGTAGCACTGAATTTCATAATTTAAAAAATAATAAATAAAATATATGAATAAAAATTTATTTTTACAAAGCGAAAATATCGTTTTACAAGCCATGGAAATAGGTAATTTAAAAGAATTATCTAAAAAAATTACTAAATGGGTTAATGATGGTGTTGTGACTTATTTTATGTTTACTGGGCAAATACCAAAAAATTCAAAGCAAGTGTTTGTTGATTTTAAAAAAATGTTAGATTCAAATGATAATATAATTTTTTTAATAGTTGATAAAAATACGAAAAAATCAATTGGCTATGCCGGTCTTCATGAGATTAATCAGTCTTCTAGAAAAGCTGAGTTTAGAATATTGATTGGAGAAAAAGATTTTTGGGGTAAAGGATTAGGAACAGAGATAACAGAACTTTTAACTTTTTATGGCTTTGATAGATTGAATCTGAATAGAGTGTA
>JAIOTH010000030.1 GCA_021106915.1 bacterium
ATGGAAAGTAATTCAGGGAAATTAAAGCCCAAATATATATTATCAATAGATGATATTCCCGATATTTCCTTACAATATTCTCAAATAATACTTAATTTGGAAATTCAACAAAAAATTTACGAATACCTTTATCCACAGTATGAAGCTGCTAAAATTGATGAGTTAAAAGATTTACCTACAATAGAAGTAATTGATAAAGCAGTTCCTGCAGGAAAGAGAAGTAAACCGAAGAGAGCTAGATTTTGTGTTGTTGCATTCATATTAGGTATTTTTATATCATCACTTATTGTAATAATAAAATTTTTATTGGAGGAAGAACAGATAAAAAAAATTAAACAAATAATGAAATTACTTACTTCTTTTAATAAATAACAATGATTCTAAAATTATATTTTAATAAAGATAAAAATATAGATTTTTCTTTATTATTTATTATTTTTACTTCTATAGCTTTCCTATTTCCTAATGTAAATACATTGTTTTCATTTCAATTCAGAATGGGTTATATTTTTATTTTTTTTATACAAATCATGTTATTACAAAAAGGATATTTTAATCTATCTTGTATGAAAATTTATGCCTATTTTTTTATTTTATTATGGATTGGATATAGTCTTTTATCTTTTTTCTGGGCAAAAAATCCTACAATAGTATTAAAATACACATATGCTTTAATGATTAAATTTATAATATTCTTTATTATTACTCAATCAATAACTTCTATTAAAAGTTTTAAGTACTTTTTTTATGTTTTCTATTTTGTTTATATTACATATATTGTTATTGCAGTTTGGGAATTCTTTACTTGGGATCATTTATTACCATCCTCATTAACTGTCAGAAATGTAATATCATTTATTCCTACCGGACCGTTTTATAACCAAAATGATTTTGCATGGATTTTAATGATTTTGTCTCCATTCATATTTTTCAGTATTAATTTCTTTAATAATTTTTTATTTAAAATATTTTCTTCATTATTACTGATTATTACTTTATTTATATTTATTGTTCAATCAGCTAGAATTGCATTAATGCTTTTTTTTGTAGAAACTTTAATTTATTTCTTTTTTTTTCTAAATTTAAAGAAAAAAATTAGCATAATATTAGTTTTCATAATCATTTTGTTGTTTTTCTCTATTAATTATTCAACAGAATATAATTTGATCAAAAAAAATCTTACAGATCAGTTTGCTTCTTTGAGTCAAGAACAAGAAACAATCAGAATGGATTCTATGGAAACAAGAATGCTTTTAATCAAATATGCATTAGAAATGACTTTAGATACATATCTGTTTGGTGTTGGAAGTGGAAATTATCTTGAGAATATGGATTATAAAAGAGCAGAAGCTACAAGTGATATTTTAATTACACATAATTACATTTTAGAACTAATTGCAACAAATGGCTTATTAATTGGATTGTTTTTTATTTTCTCAATTTATTTTATTGCAATTAAATTATTAAGAAAAGCGAAAAAAGAAGAAACAAAAAATAAATTCCTTTTTTTAGCAGGTGGATATTCTTTAATTATTTTTTTGCCAGCAAGTGCATTACCTAGTTCTATTATGTTATTTTTTTGTCATTGGATTATTCTATCTGCCATTTTCTCATTGTTTGACATAAGTGTTGATAACTCAGAAATATATTTAAGTAAAACATAATAATAATGGTTACTGATTCATATTCTTTTAAAACATTCATTATTACTTCGGGACGTTCTGTTGAAAGAATTGTCCTTCTGTTTATGTCAATAATATTATCCCGATATCTTTCACAAGACGATTTTGGGACTTATCGACAGGTCTTCTTAATCACAGGTTTGATTATAACAATATTTACTTTTGGTATTCCACATAGTATAAATTATTTTATTCCACAATTTAATAAAGAAAGACAAAAATCATTCATCGCACAAACAATTGTTTTTCAAATATTTTTAGGTTTTTTTTCGGCAATTGTATTATGGTTTGGAGCTGGTTTTATTGCAAATTTATTTAACAATCCAAATTTAATAAAATTTCTAAAGCTTTTTGCCTTTTATCCAATATTCTCTTTACCTGCAATGAGTTATTCCAATATTTTTATTTGCATAAATAAAGCTAAATTATCCGGCCTTCTAAGTCCAGCTTTTGGATTAATAAAATTTTTTCTTATTCTTTTGTCTGTTTTGCTAAATTTTTCTATTGAATATATATTTATCGTTATTATTCTATTTGCGATAATTCAGTTATTATTGATTTTGTTTCTCATATTTAAAGTTTTTTATCGGATTAAGTTCAAGCTTTCATTTGATGATTTTATTGATCAAATAAAGTTTGCTATGCCAATTGGAGTGTCTTCAATTCTTGGCATAGTAATTGTTAAAATTGATCAAATAATGATCTCTTCATATTTTTCAGTTGAAGAATATGCAACTTATTCAATTGGTACATTAGAAATCCCTTTTATCAATATTTTAACTGCATCAGCGATGGCTATTTTAACTCCGTATCTAGTACAACAATATAAAAACAAGAGAATGGATTTGTTTGTTAGTAAATGGAATAGTTCATTGTTAAAGATCAGTTATATTGTTTTTCCTGTATCAATATTTTTTATCTTTTTCTCACAAGAAACAATAATATTATTATACTCCAATAAATATGCCGCAAGTGCTTCAATTTTTAAAATATATTTATTAAGACTATTCGTGAAAATAACATTTTTCGGACACATACTTCTTGCTTTAGGAAAATCTAAAATCATTTTTACATATACTTTAATTACACTAATAGTCAATATAATACTTAATTTCTTGTTTATTAAAATATTTGGTTTTACAGGGCCTGCAATTGCAAGTGTTTTTTCTGCCTTCTTAATATCGTTACTTCAATTAAATAAAATCTCAAAAATTATAAAAATAAAATTTTCACAAATATGGTCTTGGAAAAAATTATTCTTAATTCTATTCATTTCTATAATTTGTGGTTATATCTCATCGTTTATTAAATTACTGAAAATGAACGAAGTATTTTCGATAATATCAGGTGGTATACTCTTTCTTAGTTTTTATATCATAATAACACAATATTTTTTAAAGGAATATTTAATATTACCAATAAAAATTCAATCTGTAATTAGGAGATCAAGAAAATAACAAATCTTATGATTAAGAATAAAAAGATATTAGTAGTTGCTTTTTATCTATATCCATGTAACTTAATAGGAGCTAAACGTTCTTCGTATTTAGCGAATTTTCTTTCTAATAAAGGCATGGATGTTACTGTATTAAAAGCGGACAATGAAAATTATTTTAATAATATTGATTTTAATTTGTCGTTTAATTCAAATATTAAAATTGTAAATGTGAATAATAAAAAGAAGATGTCATATAAAGAATCCATAACATGGTATTTTACTTTTAAAAAAGGAATAGTGAAATTACTAAAAAAAAATGATTTTGATTTATTATATTTTAGTGGAGGTCCTTTTTTTTATTTTCCTTTAGGAAGTTATTTCTATCGTAAATATGGTGTACCATACATACTTGATTTTAGAGATATTTGGGTTAACAGATTAAAAAAAAAAATAACTTGGAAAGGGAAAATATTTCAGTGTTTTAATAAATATCTTGAGAAAAAATCATTAAATGATGCTGAACTAATTATACACGTAACAAATTCTGAATCTAATTATTATAAGCAATATTATAATCAAATTAATAGAGCAAAATTAAAAATTATTTATAATGGATTTGATGAAGCAGTATTAGAAAAAAATATTCAATATAAGAATTTAAATAAAGTAGAAAAAAAGATTCATTATAATATCGGAATTTTTGGCAAATTTTCTTCATATTGTTCTGAACATTCCTTAATCTTGATAAATGCTATAAAAGAATTAAAGAAAACTGTTCAGATTACAATATATCATGTTGGCATAAAAGAAGAAGATTTCATTAAATTAGTGATGCAAAATAATTTAGAGAAAAATTTTAAGTTTTTAGGTTATAAAAATTATATAGAAGGTATGAAAATTATAAATAATATGGATTTTTTAATTCTAAATAATCGTTCTGAATATGCCTTGGGAACAAAAATATTTGATTATCTTTTCCTTAACAAACCAATTTTATCTTTCACAACACTCAATAGTGAGATTTGGAAATTATTATATAGATTTAGAAATACATATATAATTCAGAACTCAGAAGATTTTATCTCTGCAATTAATTACTTAAAAAAAAATAGCGATCATTCTGTAATTGATGAAGAAGATTTACTAAAATTTACTAGAAAATATCAGATGGAATATTTATATACTCAATTACAATCTTGTGTTCGGGCAAAAAAAAGTAGACATCTAAACATGGAATTTGTAGATTATAAATAATGAATTAAATAAAGTGTAATTTATTAATTATGAAGGAATTATTATCAAAAAGAGATTTACATCCAAGAAAATTGATTATTAAGGTTGGTATAATTTAATATGAACGTGCTTTTCTTATCAAGTACATTTGGAACATTTGTACATAATCAGATAATTGAGATTTTGTCGAACAAAAATATTGAGGGTACAATTAATTTCCATTTCAATATATATGAATACCTTCGCTCACGCAGGTGGAGAGATATCATTAAAGAACAATATTTAGCACAGAAAGTTCCTGATAGTATGAAAACTTATTATCCTGGATTACCTAAATACCTTTTTGAAAGTATATATCCTGAAATTCTTTATTGGCAACTGAAATATTTGTATAGAAAAAGCAAATTTGATCTAATACATGCTCATAAAATTTTACCTACTGGATATGCAGCAATGAGATTAGCAGATAAATTGGGAATACCATTCATTGTAACAACCCATGGAAGTGATTTTTATAAATACATCCCAGAAATCGCACAAATTCGGAAAACCAAACCATATAGCAAACAGGAACGGAAAAAGGTACAAAAGGTTTTACTTAAGGCAAATAAGATTATATGTGTCTCGTTAAAGTTCAGTAATGATATTCAAAAATTTTTTCCGGAAGCAAATGTAGAGATAATACAGAACAGCTATCGTTCAGATATTTTTTTCCAGAGTGATAGAAACTATGCTCGTAATCAGCTTAGATTGCCACACAAACAGAAAATAATATTATCGGTTGGGAATTTTGTTACAACCAAAGGACATGAATATCTGATAAAATCTATGCTGGAGATAAAAGATCAATTTCCTGAAGCGAGATTAGTATTAATCGGTGGTGGTCCATTAAAGAATAAATATATACAATTATGTAATGAATTGGGAATATCCAATATCGTTACAATCATTGATTTAGTAAAGCAGGATAAATTACCTTTATGGTATAACAGTTCGGATGTTTTTGTTTTATCATCTTTGGATGAAGCATTTGGAATTGCTTTAGTTGAAGCGATGGCTTGTGGTATTCCTGCAATTGCGACCAATACACACGGGCCAATAGAGATAATTCAAGATGGTATTGATGGTTTTATTATTCCATCGAGAGACCAAGGTAATATTGCAAAGAAAGTTAATGAATTATTAAGCAACAATAGTGTTTATGACAAAATGAGTAAGAATGCTGCCCAAAATATGAAGAAAAAATATAGTAAAAAAAACTTAGAAATAATTAACATGTATAGACAAGTTATTAAAAACAAATAAAATGAAAATAGCATATATACTTTCTGCAGATCCATTTGAAGAAAATGGAGTTAATAAAAAAGTTAAATCTCAAGTTGATACATGGAAATCATTGGGAAATGAAGCTAAGATTTTCTCAATTCTTGTTAACAAAGGTAAGAAGAAGCGTGAAGAAAATTATTTAAAATCAAAAATATATCTCAGGAAAATAATTTTTATTCTCCCTAAAAGTTTTAAAAAGGATATTACTGCTTTTAAACCGGATATTGTATATCTCAGATTTGAAGTATTTAAACCATTCCATTTTTCATTATTGAAAAACTTTAATACATTTGTTGAAATAAACACTGATGATATAGTTGAATTTAAGTTGCTGGCAGAAAAAAGCATAAGAGAAAAGATTCGTTTATTTTATCATCTCCTAACTCGATGGATAATTTTCAAATATGTAAAAGGAATTATTTCGGTAACTAATGAGCTTCTTTCAATTACTTATATGAATAAATATCAAAAGCCTTCAATAGTTGTTCCGAACAGCTTAATCCTAAAGGATTTTAAAATTTTAAAAAAAATTAATAATGAAATACCGCAGCTTGTTTTCATGGGAACTTCTGATTATCCTTGGCATGGAATTGATAAGATCATTGAGCTCGCTAAAAAAACCGAAAATGAATTATTTTTTCATATAATTGGAAATAATGGTTCGAATTATCCCGAATTGAGAAATGTGATATTTTATGGCTATCTTTTCAGAGAAGAATATGAAAAAATTATTAAAAAATGTGATTTTGGAATTGGAACTTTTGCATTACATAGAAAAAAAATGAATGAAACAAGCGTTTTAAAAATTCAGGAGTATTTAGCATACGGGTTGCCTATTATTATAGGCTATCAAGACACCGCTTTGTTAAATACAATAAATGTTAATTGGATTTTACAACTCCCAAATTCTGAAAAAAATGTGATTAACAATGTTAATAAGATTGTAGATTATTGTTATGATATGAAAGATTATATTGTTCAACATCGAGAAGTAAAAAAAATTATTGATTCATTTATAATAGAAAAAAGAAAATTAAATTTTATGGAAAACCTGATCAGGTTGGAGAAAAAATGAAAGTCTGGTTTGTAACAATGCAATTTCCTGCTTCTAGAGAAATTTTTGCTAACAATGATGTTGTTACACTTGATAAGATGGGAATTGATATTATAGTACATTCTCTCCGGTTTCCCCATAGAAAAAAATCAGAATTCGAAAGACAGCGAATAATTCAGG
>JAIOTH010000095.1 GCA_021106915.1 bacterium
AAAAAAATCAAAATAAATCTAAAAACCATCAAAGAAGAAGCTAAACTAGCAATAAAACCAATCCGCCAAATCAAAATAGTCTGAAATTTATTTAAAAATGTACATGAAGTGGCTAAATCTAAAATCAGCCATAATAAAATTATCATTATCAACCAACTAAATGCTCTAACCGCCCTACTTTTATTAGGGCTAGACCATAAAAAAATAGCAAACAAAAACATGCTAATTATGAAAAATGCCGAAACTATAATATAAATATTAGAAATCATTTATTATATTTTTTACTTTGAATTATATATGTATAATGCATAATGTCTCTAACGGGGTAAATTTTTTAAAGCTCTAATTTTTTCCTTAAGTTCTCTCATTCTAAGTTCTCTCCCCACCATTGATTTATTAAGTTTTTCTAATTGACTAGTTCTTTCTTCAACTTTTTTTTCAATATTTGTTTTAGACCTTAAAAGATCTTTAATCATTAAATTAAAATTAGTTCCTAACTTTCCAAACTCGTCTTTTGTCCTTATGTCTGTTTGAATATTCAAATTACCTTTTCTAACTTCCGTCGTTATTTTATATAATTGCCTGATTGGTTTGGTAATAGAGTATGCTAAATATAAACTAATACTAAAAATTACAACAACAACAATCAAAAATAATAGCAATACTATATCTTTCATATCTTCAATATCACTCACATTTTTACTATCCAATCTGTTCAATTCCGATAAAAAAAATTCCTTATCCTCAGCTAAGGCACTACTAAGCCTAAAAAATAAAGGACGATATTCATTTCTAGCTATTAATAATAATTTTTCCAAAGGCATTCCTTCATTTTTCTTAATAATAATTTTTTCTATAATTGAATTAGCCTTTAAAGCATCAACCTGTATTTTTTGTAAATCCAAAAGTCTATCCTTATCTTCTAAATTATTAATTAGCTTTAATTGCTTATCTATTGTACTTTCTAAAAAAACTATATCATCTTTAATCCATTTTCCTACAGTTTTTTCTCCTCGCTGGTCATCTCCCACTAAAACATAAGTCAACATCCAACTTTTTAAACTATAAATAAAGCTATTCATTTCTGAAACATTAACAGCCATAGGAGTGACCTTTTTTTCTAATTCATCAAAATTATTTTGAATTTTATTGACATTATAAAAACCAATCAACATTACCATGCTAGCGGCTAAAACAATCAATAAAATTAATAAAAATATTTTTTTTCCAATAGTCCAAGTTGATAAATAATCTGGAATTCTATTACCAAATTTAAACAATAAACCAATAAATAATAAAAAAACTAAAAAAATAGTTATTATTAGAATAAATAATTGTCTTCTGCTGTTTATTTTTTCCTGAAGAATACGATTTTCTTCAAAAATTTCTATTTCATGGTATTCATCTAAATATGTAGTAGCTGCCACAGTTAAAGTGACACCATCAAATGTTTTGGCTTTAACCAAAGCAATATACATATATTTTTCCCTAATTGTTCCATCAGATTCTTCCCAATCATAAACACCCTCTGAAATATACCCGCCTTTTGTCAAACTCATAATGTCCCAAAATCCCGGCAATTTATTTGCCAAGGTAGATAAATCCAAATCAACAATATTGGGATTACTGTGAAATCTACAAGTTAAAATATCAGCATCTGTAATCGCAGTATAACCTGTTTTACCAACTAATTGTACGGCTATCTCTTGAAAATATTCATCTTTTTGTAGGTCCTCTACTGTTTTATCAGGATTTAAATTAATATAAATTTCTATCTGTTTAGCGACATCTTCTGCTTTTTGCTTAATAGCTTTTTTGGAGTAAATAAATGAAGTCTTTTCTGAGCCAACTGAATTAATTTCTTCTTGAGCTAAAAGTAAATTTGGTAGCAATAAAATAGATATCAAAAACGAAAGCAACATCAATTTTTTTACTTTATTTCGTATATTTTTAAATAAAAACATCATTATTTATTTAAAATTACTTTAATTTTTCAACTAATTCCATTATCTCTTGATAATGCTTTTTAATAATACTAGGATCTCTAAAACTTTTAGCAAATTTTTTTAATTTTTCTAAAACTTTCATAATTCCCTCTCGAGTAGGATTTTCAAAATCTGCCTCTGCTTCATTAAAAGCTCTTTTTACAATTTTCTGACAATAAGATCTATTAACATCTTCATCTTCCAAAGATATCCCCGCATCAGCACAATGAGCTTGTTGAAAACACTCCACAATTGCATCTCGCACCATCAAAGGAGTAATTTCTTGATCCAAATCAATTCCATATACTTTTGTCATATTACTTTATTTTATTTTTTAATTTTTTAATTTTTTCTTTTAATTCCACCATTTTTAATTCTCTTCCAATCATTAATTCATTCATTTTTTCTGACCCTAAAAGTTCTTTTTCTAAACTTTCTGAAAAAATTTCTTGCTTCAAACTTGACTCTATTAATTGTCTGATAATACGTAAAACAAAAATTTCCACCTTACTCCACTGACGCTCTTGACGACATTCGTCGAAACCAATAAAACCCCACCAAGTATCATCTACAAAAATTGGCATAATAAAAATTGATTTAATACCTTGCTTTTTTAAAAATATCTTTTCTTTTTTAGGAAAATTTTTAATATTGCCAATAATTATATCTTCGTGAGGTAAAATTTTTAACCATCGACCAAAACCATTTTTTTTATAAAAAAAATGAATCAATTCCGAATTATTTAACTCCGAATCAACTCCATCCGCTACCCACTCATTAATCTGAGTAGCTGAAAATTTCTTATTTTTATCTTTAAAATTTCTAAAAATATAAACTCTTGATACATCAATAGATTTACCTAAAACACCCAAAACAGTCTGAATTTTCTCACTCCATTCATTAGCTTTTAATAATTCTTGAGCTATAAAACTCACTGATTCTAATAATTCTTCTCTTCTTCGGGCTTGTTTTTCTATTTTTCTTCTTTGAGTAATGTCCTCCCCTGAACTAAGACAACCTATAATTTTTCCCTCTTCATTTCTAATAATACTCCGATACCAAGAAATTAACCTTTCTTTACCTTTTTTAGTCAAAATTAAATTTTCCGAATATTCATTAGTGTCAATTTTTCCAGCTAAAATCTTTTTGCAAAATTCCTCGCCTTCTCTCCTAGACCTTTTAGGTAAAAAATTCACTGCCCAATCTTTGTTAAGAACTTCTTTCTCTGGATATTTTAAAATTTCTAAACCTTTTCTATTAATTTTCTTTACTATTCCCTTTTGATCAACAAAAATTAACATAGTTCCTGCTACATCAAAATACAAATTTGCTTCCTCTTTAGCTTTTTTAAGTTGATTCTGACTGATTCTTTCTTTAGTAATATCCACGGCAATACCAGCCACGGCTATAACATTTTTATTATCATCAAAAATTGGAAATTTAATCGATGAATATGTATGTACACCATCATCTTGCATTGCTTCTTCGTCCATGGTTAAAGGTGACTTACTCTTGATTACCTTAAGGTCATTTTTTCGAAAAGCATCCGCCATTTCTTTTGGAAAAATATCATAGTCGGTTTTATCAATTATTTTTTTATTACTAACATGAAACAATTGCTCAAACATGTTATTAACCAATAGATAATTACCTTGTAAATCTTTCATAAAAAAAACCGTTGGACTATTATTCAAAAAAATTTTCAAAAGTTTTTCACTCTCCTTTATTTTATCTTCTGCTTGTTTATTTTCTGTGATATCTCGATATTGAACTACAGCATTAGTAATTTTTCCGCGACTATCTTTAATCGGAAAAATTGTCACATCAACTAATATTTTTTTTTCTTTCAAAGCGCATTTACTATCATTCAATTCAAAATGACGATCTATTTGAAAATTAATCACCTTCCCTTCCTTATAAACGCTTCTAATTTTAGAAATAAGCCTATTTTTTCTAAGTATATTGTCTTCAAAAAGATTATATTTTCCAATCACCTCTTTCAAATTTTTTATTTTAAAAAACTTTTGACAGGATTTATTTATTCTAATGCTAGTACCTTTTTCATCAGTTATACAAGTGCTAATTGGACTTTGTTCAATAACATTGTTTAAAAATACTTGACTATCATAAACTTCTTTAACTCTTTTTTTAACTTTTGTTTCTAATTTTCCTTTTTCGGATTGACTTTTTCCTAATTTTAATTCTAAAGCATGTTCTTTAGTAACATCAGTAATCATTACTAAGTCAGCAATAATTTTTCCTTTTTTATCTCTAATAGGAGTACCAATAATCTTTCCGTATTTCTCTTTCTTATTTTTGCTTATAAATTTAACAATATAAGGATCTATTTTCTTACCTCTAATTCGATCTGAAAATTTAATAGTTATTCCTTTTTTACTTGCTATTGGAAAAAAAGGGGTTTTTAATATATTTTTACCAATCAAATCTTTAGGCTTATAGCCCAACCAATCATAAATTCGATTATTAGCTTGTAAAAACTTTCCTGTTTTACTTAAAACCACAATCGCTTGAGGAGACAATTCAAAAATTTGTTGATAATCAAAGTCTAATTTATTTTCTTCTTTATTTCGTTTTTTAACCATAAACAACAAAAAACCTTTCCCTAAATAAGGTTTAATTCAAAAATACAAATT
>JAIOTH010000026.1 GCA_021106915.1 bacterium
TCCTCAGTTGCTGGTAATTTAGTAGCAATAATTGGCCTTTGACTAGCCATATACTCAAACATTTTAAGAGGAGACATATAATAAGCATAATGTTTAGTATAAGGAAAGGGCATTAGTAAAATATCAGCTGCTTTTTGATGTCTAGCTAAATCTATTTGAGTAACATGACCAATAAATTTTACTCTATTTTCTATTTTCAGTTTATTGACTTTTTCTTGATAGTGTTTAATGTCTGCCTCACTTCCGCCAATAGCAATAAAAATAATATCTTCACTTAATAACTTTAATGCCTTTAAGGTATCATCTATACCTTTATCCATTCCCATAGTCGTAAATTTTCCCGTATAAATTAATATTTTTTTATCTTGCGGTAGTTCCAATTTTTTTCTAGCCTCTTTTTTAGTTAAATTCAAATCAAAAATATCTAAATCTACAGCATCAGGCTCTATAAAAATTTGATCTTTTTTTACGCCTAAATCAATAAAATTTTCCTTAGCCTTTCTTGTTAACAGAATTAATCCTGTTAATTTTAAAAAAAACACTTTAAAATATTTAAATTTTTTCTCAAAAGCATGAAATTCTAAAAACACTTTTTTCCCTATCAAAGCTAAAAAACAAGCCGAAAATTTATCTCGTAAATAAAAAACGCAATCACTCTGATATTTTTTAGGATGTATTAAAACATGAAAAAAAACACTAATACCAAAACTTATCTCTTGCAAGACAACACTATATTTATTCAGGAACCCAAGTTCTATCAAATCTAAAGAAAAAAGCTTAATAATCTTAAAATTATTTTTAATTCCATAATAATCTAAGATTGATGAATTGTATTTTTTTATTCTTTGAGGAATAATTAATTTCAAATTTTGATCGAGATTAACAAAAGATTCACACATTTTCATAATCTGAGTACCATGAGCCTTAGTACTAGGCAAGCGGACATTAGCTATGTATATTAATTTCATATTATTTCTCACAATAAAATACAATTAAAAAAGAAAATAAACCTGGCATTATCCGGCCTAGCAAGCTAAATCTTCCTAAAGATTTAATTTTTATATTTTTAAAACCTTGATCAGTAAGTACTTTTTTCAACCTTTTAAGGGAAAAATGAATAACATGTGTGGGATCTGCTTGTGTTGTTTTTTGAGCTTGAGCAAAAAATAATCTTATTCTATTTATTAAACTAAAACCATTTGGCACTGAACCAATAAAAATACCGTCTGATTTTAAACTATTATTTATTTTTTTTACTAATTTTTCTGGTTGAAAAATATGCTCTAATAATTCAGAGGCAATAATAACGTTAAATTGATTATCTTCAAATGGCCACTCCAGATTAATATCTGCCTCAAAACCTCTCCCACCTGTATTAAGATTAAAATTAACTAAAGCGGATTTATCAATATCTACTCCGTAAACATCATTACCGTCTGAATAGACTTTTGTCAGAGAACCATCTCTACATCCTATATCAAGAATTTTTTTATTTTTGCCTATCCAATCTGAATATATTTTTCCTCGTTCTTTTCCATACAATCCTAAACTGCCTATTCTATCTTTGTTTCTTTGATAATAAATATTTTTTAAACTCTCATTATTCATATTGTTTAATTAAAAATTTCATTAATAATTTTATTTTTTTCTAATTTATTTTCTACATATTCCTTAGCTTTTTTTAATAATTCTTCTTTTTCAAAAGAAACTGCTAAGCAAAAATCAATTTTTTTATTTAAATCTTCAATATCACTGTTATAAAAAAATCCTCGTTGACCATCACTACCAATTGTTTCTTTAATTCCACCAACCGGAGTACCAATTATAGGTAAATTTGCATACATAGCCTCCCAAAATACCATACCTAGAGACTCAGATTTTGAAAAAAGAGCAAAAATATCAGAAGCAAAAAGATAATTCCAAATATTTAACCGATTAACTAATCCTGCAAAAATCACCTTCTTATTAATTCCTAATTTTTCAGTTATTTTAATTAAGTCTTCTTTTTCTGATCCCTGACCGCAAATAAGTAAAATCAAATCATCTCTTTTTAATTCACTAAAGACTTCAATCAAATTATAAAATCCTTTTTCTTTTATCAAGCTCCCTATTGATATAATAATCTTTTTTTCCAAAGGAATATTAAAATGTTTTTTAAGCACACTACGATCAACTTGATCAATAAAATGTTTATCGCGTTTAATAGTATTCGGAATATCAAAAATTATTTTTTCTTCCTTCACACCAATATCTAATAAATATTTCTTAGTTGTTTTATTTATAACAATAAATTGATCTACAAAACGATAAGTTATCTTTTCAGCTAAGTAATAATAAAAATAATATAATCTACCCTTAACACCTTTTGTTAAAGCTAGAGTAGTCGGTAAATTAACCAACCTAAAATATATTTTGTTATGAAAAAATAATTTAGGAATTAAAGCGGAAAAAATATGAGGAAAATCATAAAGATAAAAAAAATCTGGTTTTATCCCTTCATATAATAAAATAAATGGTAAAGCTAAAATAAAAATAAAATCATAAATAACTCTAATTTTTGATAAAAAATAAAGATGCCAAACTATAAACTCAGAATTATTTCTAATTATTTCTCTTTTATTTTTTACACCAGCGAATATTAATAAAAAATTATTAAACCCAGCATTCAAACCATCCCGATTAAGTTTATTCATTGTAATATTATATCCATTTTTAGATATATCATTCCAATCAAAACCAATCATCACTATATTTAACTTTTTATCATCCTTTTTCATGCCCTAAAACTTTTCAAATTTTTATAATTAAACTTAATAAACCTTTATTTTTAAA
>JAIOTH010000150.1 GCA_021106915.1 bacterium
GATATATCAGTAAATAACATTTTTAATAAAATGAAAACACGACTTGAAAAAGCCGGGAAATTATAAGTTTTTTCAAACAATATCAAAAAGGCGTTGAGTAAATCAACGCTTTTTAATTTGTTAATAAATTATTTCAAATAATCTCTCAAAGCTTCTTTCCAGCTTCGTAATTTAGGAAATTTGGTATTAGCTAAGCCAGCATTAATAGGGCGAGCTATTTTTGTAGGATATTCAGTATAAGAAATCGGATTTACTTTAATATTAATATTTTTAATTTTAAATATTTCTTGAGCAAATTCATAGGGACTAATAATATTTTCATTTATTAAATGATAAATTCCAAAATCATATTTTTCAACAATTAGTCTTTTAATGGCTGGAGCTAAATCTTTGGTATAAGTTGGTTTGGAAAATTGATTATTAACAATATTTAATTCATCTTTTTCATTAGCTAATTTAAGCATAGTATCAATAAAATTCATCCCTCGAGTTTTGCCTTTTTGTAAATTATGACCATATAACCAAGAAGTTCTGATTAAATAATATTTATTACATTTTTCAATTAATAACTTTTCACCAAGAGCCTTTGATTGTCCATAAACATTGATTGCTGATGTTTTACTGTCTTCATTGTAATCTATGGGGTTTTGACCATCAAAAACGTATTCTGTACTAATTTGGACTAAAATAATATCTAAATCATGGCAAATTTCAGCTAAATTTCCTACTACTTCAGCATTGATTAAATTAGCTAAGTCTTTTTGTTCCTTAGCTTGATCAACATCAGTATAAGCGGCACAGTTGATTATTAAATTTGGTTTTAGTTTATTTAATTCTTTTTTAACTTTAGAAAAATTAGTTAAATCTAATTCATCTTTATCGTAGAGAATTGCTTGGTAATCAGAAAAAGTTTCAGCCATATCTTTGCCGAGCATTCCTTGAGCACCAGTTATGAGGATTTTTAATTTATTGGACATATTTTATATTTTTAGATCAATTTTTTAATAATTAAATTTCTAATTTCCAAATCCTAATATCCCTGTCTGCCGGCAGGCAGGTAATAAATTTCTAATGCCTAATAATTGGTAATTTATAATTTGATATTAGATATTTATTAGAAATTAGTTATTAGATATTTGTAATTTGCTAAAAATTAGTTACTTATAATTGATTTAATATTTATTTTTTGTTATTCGTATTCTGTATTTTTCTAATTCCTAATACCTAAAAACTAGTGTCTATCCTTATACTGTTTTTCATAATACTTTTCATATTTCGTATTTCCCCTAATTCCTATTTTGTATCGTTCTTCGTAGTATTTTTTGTTCTTTTAATTTTACTTTTTTTCACGATATCTAATACCTCTTTATGAATTTTTTGAGTATTGCTTACTATAAAATACTTATTATCATTATTAGTAAGTTTTTTGTTATTAAAATCAGTAATAATAGCGTCAGATTCTTGAGCAATTAATTTTCCAGCTAAACAATCTAGTGGTTCAGTTCCGTTAATAATACAAGCTTCTATTTTACCAGAAGCAAGCATACAGAAGTCTAAGGCTGGAGACCAATTGCTTATGCATCTTTTAATATTTTTATTTAAAGCTCCTTTTTTGATTTGCCAATTATACTTTGTTGGGGTTGTATAGTCCTGATTATAAGCAAGAGTAGCTTTCTGAATATTACTTTCCTGACTAATTGAAGTTTTTTTATTATTTAAAAATGCACCTTTATTTTTTTCAGCATAATATAATTGATCAGTAATGGGATTATAAACAACACCCAAAATAGTCTCATTATTTTTTACTAAGGCAATAGAAATTGAAAAGTTTGAAATTCCTAAGACAAAATTATTAGTTCCATCTAAAGGATCAATGTAAAAAGTATACTCTGAATTATTATTAATATATTCACTTTCTTCAGAATAAATATTGTAATCTGGAAATTCTTTTTTTAATATTTTTAAAACGTTCTTTTCAGATTCAATATCTGCTTTTGTAAAAAAATCAGCAGCCATTCCCTTTTCTGTTGTTTTTAGATTTTTACCAAAGTATTTTTTTAGTATTTCTCCACTAGACTTTGCTGCGTTGATAATAATTTTTAGATTTTTATTCATAGAGATTATTTTATTTTTTTTCTTTGTCATCCTGAGTTTATTTCAGGATCTTTTGATAATTAAATTTCTAATGCCTAATAATTGGTAATTTATAATTTGATATTAGATATTTATTAGAAATTAGTTATTAGATATTTGTAATTTGCTAAAAATTAGTTATTTGTAATTTATTTAATATTTATTAATAATTAGATATTTTTTTACTTTCTGTCTATATATTGCTCTTGATAATATTTTTCATATTCTCCTGATTTAATTTTTTGCCACCACCCTGGATTATCTTGATACCATTTCAAAGTTAAGGCAATTCCTTCTTCAAAATTGATTTTTGGCTCCCAACCTAGTTCATTTTTAATTTTTGAAAAGTCTATGGCATATCTAAAATCATGACCTTGGCGGTCGGCTACTCGTTCAATCATTTCTTCGCCTTTTTCAAAATATTTTAGAATTAAATTAGTAATTTCTAAATTAGTTTTTTCCGCATCACCACCAACACAATAAGTTTCTCCTAATTTTCCTTGATGTAAAATTAAATCTACAGCTCGCGAATGATCATCAACATGAATCCAATCTCTGATATTTAAACCTTCGCCATAAAGAGGTACTTTTTTGTTTTCAATCAGATTAGAAGCAAATAAAGGAATAAATTTTTCTGGGAATTGATAAGGTCCATAGTTATTAGAACAATTAGAAATGGTAACAGGTAGATTAAAGGTGTGAAAATAAGCTCGAACTAAATGATCAGCGGCAGCTTTAGCAGCTGAATAAGGGCTACGAGGATCATAAGGTGTTTTTTCAGTAAATTTACCTTCAGCACCTAATTCACCGAAAACCTCATCTGTAGAAATGTGATGAAATCTTTTAATATCTAATTCTTTGGCAATTCTTAATAAAACACCGGTTCCTAAAATATTAGTTTTAACAAAAGTATCTGGATCCATAATGGAACGATCAACATGAGACTCAGCTGCAAAGTGAACTACCCAATCACAATCAGTCATGGCTAATTTAACTTTTTCAGGATTACAAATGTCACCTTTGATAAATTTATAGTTAGGATTATTTTCGACTGATTTTAGATTATTTAAATTTCCAGCATAAGTTAATTTATCAAAATTAACAATCTGATAATCGGGATATTTTTTTATCATGTAGAGAATGAAGTTTGTTCCTATAAATCCAGCTCCTCCAGTAATTAAAATTTTTAACCCATTAGATTTTTGATTTTCGTTTAATTGCATATATTTTAATGTTATTTTTAAATTAATTTACCTGAAAATTTAAGTATTTATCTAACGGGTTAAATATAATTAGTATTATGTATTAGATATTATTTTATCTTATTTTTACAAATTAAATATTTAGCATAAGTAGCTAAAGTCCATGTTTCCAAAATTTTGTTTTCGACAATCATTTTTTGGAATTTTTTTTCAGAAATTTTCAATTTTTCAGTATATTCTTCAATATTATTAAATTTTTTTTCTTTAATTTGAACATCCTCTGCCAAATATGTATAAACATTATTTTTTAAAAGCCCTGGACTATCAATCTTATTTCCTAAAAAAGTCCATTGTTTCGATTCTAAGCCTAATTCTTCGAATAATTCTCTTTTGGCAGCTTGTAAGGGAGTTTCGTTTGGTTCTACTGCCCCAGCTACAAATTCTAGAGTTTCCTGATTTATAATATATCGCCATTGTTTAACTAAATAAATATTATTTTTAGAATCTTTGGCCATTATAGAAACAGATTGAGAGGTTTTATTAGGAATTACAAAACTATATAAACCATTTTTACCATTTACTTTTATTTTATCTTCAAAAATATCAATCCATTTATTGGAATAGATATTTTTACGAGATATTTTTTTATAAGGATTTTTCATATACTAATATAACATTCTAATACCTGCCTGCCGGCAGGCAGGTACTAATAATTAATTATAAATTTGTTTTAGTGTTTTAATGATTTAGTGATTTCTTCACTAATTTGTTTAAACTTCTTTTCATTATATTTTA
>JAIOTH010000052.1 GCA_021106915.1 bacterium
AATTTATTAAAAAATATTTATAATAGTTAAAAACATTATGGAAAAAATTATTAGCCAATTAGAAAATAAAATCAAAAAACTCTTTCATAAAGAAAGTAGCGGTCATAGTATTTATCATCTAAAAAGAGTTCTAAATATTGCTTTAGAGCTCCAGAAAAAAGAAGGTGGTGATCGCTTAATAATTGGAATTTCTGCTTTTTTACATGATATTCACCGAATTATTCAAAAGGAAACTGGTCAATTTTGTTCCGGTAAAGATTCTTTACCAAGGATTAGAGAAATTTTAAATGAAGTAGAACTTAGCCTTGAACAAAAAAATAAAATTTTACATTGTATTGAATTTCACGAAGAATATGACTTTACTAAAAATGGTCAAACCGTTGACGACATTGAAACTTTAATTCTCCAAGATGCAGATAATCTAGATGCTATTGGTGCAATTGGAATTGGTCGAACTTTTTCTTTTGGTGGAGCTCATGGTTTACCAATGTGGAAAGATGAAAAACCCTTTGACCAAAAACTTTATGATATATCCAAAAATGATCCCTCAACAATTCATCATTTTTATAACAAACTTCTAAAATTAGAAAATAATATGAACACTAAAACCGCTCGCAAAATGGCTCATCAAAGACATAAATTTATGAAAAAATTTCTAAAACAATTTTTCGCAGAATGGAAAGGAAAAAAATAATTAATAATAAAAATATATGAAAAAATTACTTGTCTACTCTTTATCTTTATTTATGTTCGCAATTTTATTTTTCTCAATAGCCTCTGCTGATGTCATTCCCGGCAATTCTCATCCACTGGACAGATGTGTCAAAATTGTCAATCTAGATAAATTTCCAGATATGTATTTAATTGCTTATATCACTGGTCCCATGGTTGATAAATATGAAACATACATCATAAAAAAAGATGAATGCCTTTCCAAAGGATATAAATTCAATCAATTAAAAATACTAGCTGTTAAAAAATCCTACCTAGACTCAATCGGAATTGATAATTTTAATCCCTTTAAAAAGATATTAAAAAAAGACATAAAACTAAATAAAAATTTAAACTGTTATTACGACTCCTCAGACGAAAACTCTCCTTGTTTAGATAATATTGAAGACTGGCAAGAAGAAGTCCTCTCTGATAAAAATGTCTTTGTTTCTGATGAAGAAATAAACCCTTATGGTGGGTATATTGATCAAAATGATTCTCTTATTAAAGAAGAAATAAACTATTCTATCGCCAAATTTTCTGATGGAAAATTAGTTTTATATAAATCCCAACAAATATCAGAATATAACGATGGTACTCCAAAAAAAATTGAAACTTTTGATAACTCGTCAAATAATAATTCATCAAATGATTCAGATGATAATGAATTAAATGATCAAAATTCTCAGTTAAATAAAACCATACCTGTTCCGGTCGAAAATTTAGATGCTTCTTTACCATCACCTGAGTTAATAAAAATAGAACCAATAAAAAGAAATTTTTGGCAATCAATCGTCTGCTTTTTTCAAAAATTATTTACTGGGAGTTGTCAGTAATAAATATCATGTCTTATGAACACCATTTTTTATTCTCTCTCTTATTGACAATAATTATTGAAATTCCAATTGCTATTTTTTTTATAAAATATCTTTATCAACACCGGGAGATAAAAATTTCTAAAATTATTTTAATTAGCTTTTTAGCATCTGCCTTAACTTTGCCATATTTCTGGTTTGTTTTACCTGCCTATATCTTTGAAAGAAGGATTTATATATTTAGCGGAGAAATTTTAATTATTTTTATAGAAACAATAATTTATAAACAATTACTTAAATTAAAATTTTCAGAAGCGTTTACTGTATCTTTAATAACAAATATTGGATCAATATTTTTAGGATTAGCATTTCAATAAATAATAATAAAATTATAAAAGATCCGTTTACAAATATTAAGCTATTTGTTAACCTAAAAGATAATGATTAAAGAAAAATATTTAAAAAAAATTAAGCAAGATCTGGAAAAATTTAATGAAGGGAAAAATCTTCAAATTTTTATATTTGGCTCCAGTTTAATAAAAAAAAATTTTGCTGATCTAGATATAGGAATAATGGGTAATATAAAAAACAAAGAACTAAATGAATTAAAAGAAAAATTTACTGATTCAGATCTGCCTTATTTTATAGACATTATAAACTTCAACCAAGTAGACGAAAAATTTAAAAAAAATGTATTTAATAATAAAATATTATGGATAACACGCTAAATTTAAAATTAGAAGATTTGCAGAAAGCTATCGAGACATTAAACGAAGCCTTAAAACAGGAAAAAAATGATTTTTTGCGAGACGCAGTAATTAAAAGATTTGAATATTGTTTCGAATTATGTTGGAAAACAATTAAAGTATTTTTGTATCAGAATTTTGGTGTAGATTCTTTCTCTCCCAAAGAATGTTTTCGAGAACTAAAAAAAAATAATATTATAGATGAAAAAAAAACAGAAATATTATTACAAATGGCTGATGATCGAAATAAAATTATTCACACTTATAATAAAAAATATTCTAATGAACTATATCAAAAAATATCTAGATCTTATTTTGATTTACTGAACGAAGTTTATAAATCTTTAGAAAACAATAAAGACAAATAATTCAATTATCCACCTCCAAATATCTCTAAAACCCCAAGACTGCCGGGGTTTTTGTTTCTATGCTATAATTATCCTATAATAACCCCCAACTCATGGAAGAATACGAAAAAAAATTAAAAAAATATATTCAAGATAATAACATTCTGGCTGAGCATCTTAGCTTTAGTAAATCTTGTCATTCTGTTAAAGAAGCTGCTGAGGTGGCTAAAACAGATCCACAAAATTTTGTAAAAAATATTTGCTTACTTGATTCTGAAAAAAATTTAATTGTCGCTATTGTTAAAGGAGAGGATAATGTTAGCACTTCTAGGATTGCTAAAATTTTAAATATTTCTAGACCAATAATGTGTACACCTGAATATATTTTGAAAAAAACTGGCTATCCTTGCGGTGGAACACCATCATTTGGATATAATGCTCAATTTTTAATTGATCCCAAAGTTATGGAAAAAGAAGTTATTTATTCTGGTGGAGGATCCGAAAATTCATTATTAAAAATTTCCCCCTCTGAATTGCAAAAAGCAAATCAGGGGAAAATCGTTAGAATTAGAAAATAAAAATTAATTTATGGAATCTCCTGCTAAAAAATTAATTCAAAATACTGGCTATTATACAATGGCTTTGGTTGTCCAAAAAATAATTTCTTTTGTTTATTTTTCTTATTTAGCTACTCAAATTGGGGCTGAGAATACAGCTAAATATTTTTTCGCTATCTCCTTTGTGACTATATTTTCAGTTTTTATAGATTTAGGTCTAGTCAGTCTTTTAAACAGAGAAATAGCAAAAAATAAAGAATCTCATCAAAAACTGCTAAGCAATGTAATCGGCATCAAACTCTTAAGTTCATTATTAGTAATCTTAGCTATTCTTATAATAACAAAATTACTAAATTACAATATTTATTTGGAAAAAATGATCTATCTATCAATCATAACCATGATTATAGACACTTTTACCTTAACATTTTTTGCTGTAGTTAGGGGAAATCATAATTTAAAATATGAAAGCATTTCTTCAATAATTTTTCAAATTATTGTTATTTCAATCGGTTACTTGATGCTTCAAAAAACTCAAGAACCATTTTTATTATTATTAGTTTTATTAATTGCTAGCGCTTTTAATTTAATATATTCTGCCTTGATTCTAAATTTTAAATATAAACTAAAAATCGTCCCTCAATTCAATAAAGAATTTATTAAATTATTATTAATCACCACCTGGCCCTTTGCAATTGCTACTATTTTTTTACGAATTTCTGGTAGTATTGATTCCGTATTTTTATCTAAAATGGTTAGTGAAAAAGCTCTTGGCTATTATGGTTTAGCTTATAAAATAACTTTTGCCTTCCAATTTATTCCAATGGCCTTTGCAGCATCATTATATCCAGCCTTTACTCATTTTTATAATTATGAAAAAGAAAAATTAGAAAAAATTTTTAATAAGAGTTTAATTTACTTATTAATGCTTTCTTTGCCAATTATCACTGGTATTATTATTTTAGCTAATCAAATAATTATAAAAATTTACGGCGTAGAATTTTTCGGCAGTATTTTAACTCTCCAAATTTTAATCTGTAATCTACCATTTGTATTTTTAACTTTTCCTCTAGGATCTTTACTTAACGCTTGTAACAGACAAAAAATTCACACTAAAAATATTATTATTACTATGTTAGCTAGTATTATAGCTAATTTAGCTTTAATTCCTATATTTTCTCAAAATGGAGCGGCTCTAGCATCAATTATTGCTTCTTTAGTTTATTTAATTTTAAATACCATTAGTGCTCATAAAATTATTAAATTTTATACTAAAGAAATTTTAGTTTATGCTTTAAAAATTACGGCCGCCTGCCTATTAATGGCTTTTGTGGTTATATCTTTGAAAAATAAAATCAATATTGGGCTGGTAATGCTCTCTGGGGCGGCCGTTTATCCAATATCTTTAATATTATTCCAAGCACTTAAAAAAGAAGATCTATTATTCATTAAACAAATATTTAAAAAATAAATTAGATCTTGACAAAAAGGTAAATATTTAATATAATTTAAATATTAATTAATTAAATTTAACTAAAAATAGTTAAATATTTAATAAATAATAAACAAAAGTATGGGTTTTTTTAACAAATTTAAAGCAGGTACCCCTAAAAAAGAAGATTCTAGTCAATTAAGCGGTACAGAACAAAAACAAAAAATACTTGATGAAATGTCTAGTGATAATAAAGAAGCTTTAAAAGAACTTCTTATAAATATTGATGATCCAAAAAATCATGTAGATAGCAATGAACAAATGGGAGCTATAGGATTCAAATTAGAGAATAATGAAGTAATTGTAGATAAAGAATATTATGAAGCTTTAGCTCGACCATCTGAAAAAGAAATGAAAAACACTGAAAACACTAGGGAAACACTAGAAGATGAAATAACTAGACTAGGAAATAAGATTAATGAGAAAGATGAAGACACCGAAGCAGTAATTTAGATAAAATATTATAGTGATTTAAAAAAGCTGATAAAATTATCAGCTTTTTTATATTTTTATTGAAAAACAAAAAACTTATAGTTTAAATTTTACAATAACACAAAATTAACTCTCTGTAAATCTTTAATTAATTACTAATATTTAGTATACTTTTAGATATGAAACGGATTTTTAAACAAAAAATCTATATTTTTTTGATATCAGGATTAACTTTAATTTTTGCCTTATTTTTAGTTACTTCTAAAGCTGATAGTCAAAAAAATTTTACTGAAATTTTAGTAAAAATAAAAAATTCTGAGAAAATCTATTCTCTAAAAATAGATTCTAATTCTAATTTAGACAAAATAATTAATGAATATCGTCAAAATCCAGCAATAGAAGCTGTTGATTATAATAATCAATTTCAAATCACTGCTTTTCCAAATGACCCTGATTATGTTTATCAAAAACAATTAAAACAAATTAAAGCTGATTATGCTTGGACTTGGGCTCGTAGATCAGAAGAAGTTGTCATTGCTATTATAGATACTGGTATAGATTTTAATCATCTTGATTTAAAAAGTAATATCTGGATAAACAAAGACGAATCTACTAACGATAATATTGATAATGATTTAAATGGTTATATAGACGACGTTTATGGCTGGGATTTTGTAAATAATAATGCTGATAATAGTGTTAAAATAAGCCTAAATTATAATAAATATGCCGTGAATCACGGTACTGTTGTCGCTGGTATTATAGCTGCTACTGGAAATAATAATGAAGGAATAGCTGGAGTCACTTGGCAAAGTAAATTAATGTCCCTCCGAGCTTTAGATAGTCAAGGCAACGGAAATACCTACAATGTAGCTCGAGCTATTGATTATGCCGTCAAAAATAATGCTGACATAATCAATCTTAGTTTCGTAGGGAATAAAAGTGATCAAATTTTGGAAAATTCCATTAAAAAAGCCCATCGGGCTGGAATAATTGTAGTAGCTGCTGCTGGTAATGAATATACTCTAGGTCAAGATTTAGATCAAAATCCTAAATATCCAGTTTGTAATGACTTTGGTAAAAATATGATTATTGGAGTTGGTTCTGTGAATGACAAAAATTTAATCTCTAGTTTTTCTAATTTTGGTAAAAATTGTATAGATATTATGGCTCCTGGAGAAAATATTTACAGTACTCAAGTTTATCAACCCAAATTACATAACTTTAAAGAAAAATATGGCAAAAATTGGTCAGGAACTTCTTTTGCGACTCCTTTTGTCACTGGTGCCATAGCTTTAATTAAATCAATTGATCAGAGCTTTAGTCAAGAGGAAATTTTAAAGCTATTGAAACAAGGTGCGACTGATATATCTTTCATAAATTTTAGTAGAAGAAAACAAATCGGTAGCGGTTTATTAAATATTAATGATTCTTTATTAGCAGCTCGAAAATTAAAAAAAAATCGAGAAATTTCTCTAATTACCATTGCTATTAATTCTGTAAATCCAGAAATAAAAATATTTAATCAAAAAAATAAAAAAATCGTTAGTAAAAAGTTAAATGATTATGTTTATGGAAAATATAAAATAGTTACTGGAGATGTAAATGGTGATCAAAAAGAAAATATTATAATTTCCAAAACTAATTGGCTAGGAACTAAAATTACCACTTACAATCAAAAACTAGAAGAAATAGCATCTTTTAAAATTCCTTATTATAGCGAAATAGGAATCAGTACTGGTAATTTATATAATTCTAATCAAGATAAAATAATTATTGGAGCTGATAAAAACAATCAACCTTATGTGCTAATATATGACCATAAAGGCAATTTATTAGAAAAATTTTTAGCTTATGATCAAAATTTCAGAGGCGGAGTAATGACTACTGTTTGCGATATTGATAATGATCAAAAAAATGAAATTATTGTAGCTGCTGGTCCTGGCGGTGGACCACATATTAGAATTTTTGACAAAAATGGTGGTTTAAAAGGACAATTTTTTGCTGGTAATGAAAAATTTCGCGGTGGCTTAAACATTAATTGTGCTGACATAAATAATAACAATCAAAATGAATTAATTATTAGCCCAAAGTCTAGAAGCTCATCATATGTCTTAATTTATAATTCCAAGGGTGTGTTAATTTCTAATTTTATAACTTATGATCAAAATTTTAAAGGGGAAATAAATTTAACTATTGCTGATGTTAACTTTGATCAAAAAAATGAAATAATTACAGCTGTTAGTTCAAGAGGTGGACCACATATTAAAATCTTTGATGCTGATGGGAACATTTTAGAACAATTCTTTGCTTACGACAAAAAGGATCGTCGTGGAGTTTATATAAACTCTTTCACTAAAAAACAATGAAATTTATTAACAAAAATTTAAATTCCTTACCACAAAAACATCCTCTTATTTGGCAGATAACCATTTTCGGAATAATAGGGGCTTTAAATTTTGGGTTAGACTTTTTAATATATTTATCATTAACTAGATTTTTAGCTTTTCATTATCTATTCGCTAACATTATAGCCTTTTTTATAGCTAATATTTCCAGTTTTTTCTTAAATAAAAATTACTCTTTCTCTGATTCTGAAAAAACAAATTTATTCAAAAAATACTTTAAATTCATGAGTTTTACAGTAGCATCATTATTAATTTCCTCAATAACCATATTTTTATTCGTCAGATATTTCCAAAATTTAGATATTCATGGAAAAATAATCGGAACTATTTTAGGGGCTATTTGGAACTTTATTACTTACAAAAAATTGGTTTTTCTTCAAGAAAAAGAAAGGAATATGGTATAATTACAAATATCTAATATCCAATTTCTAATAAATATCAAATTTAAAATTAGAAATTTGTAATTAGTAATTTATTAAAATTTAAAATTAGAAATTAATTACATGGGTTTATTCAACTTTACAAAAAAAACAAAAAACAATTCTGACCAAAAAACTCTTCCAGAAAAAAAAGTTATTTTTGATAAAAAAAATATTTTAATTATTGGTGGTGCTGGATTTATTGGTTCTAATCTAATAGATCATTTATTAAAAGACAGCAAAATTATTTGTATCGATAATTTTATCACTAGTAATGCTAATAATATTAATAATTTTCTTCAATTTCCAGACTTTACTCTTCTCCGACACGATATGTCCCAAGCTCTTGACTTGGAAAGCTTAATGGAATTAAAAAAATTTCGTATTGAATTTCAAGGTATCCAAGATATCATGTATTTAGCTTGCCCTACTTCTTATAAAGAATGTGATAAATATGCTATTGAAACCATTGATGCTAATTCCATAGCCTTAAAAAACGCTTTAGAAATTGCTGTTAAATATAAATCTCGTTTTTTATTTACCTCTTCTTCATCTATTTATGGAAATATAAAAAACAACGAAGATTTAATTAAAGAAGACTATATTGGATGCAATGATCATTTAGAACCTCGAGCCGCCTATAATGAAGGAAAAAGATTTGCCGAAATGATGGTTAAAAACTATCATCAAAAATATAATTTAGATATTTCCATAGCTCGTATTTTTGCCACTTATGGTCCTCGAATGATGATTAATGACGGTCGAATAATACCAGATTTTATTAACGATGCCATGGAAGGAAAAGATTTAGTTATCCATGGAAAAGAGGACAAAACTACTTCTTTTTGTTATATAAATGATATGATTGATGGTATTTTGAAATTTATGGATACACCCGTGTATGATCCTTTAAATTTAGGAAATCCCGAAAAAATACTAGTCAAAGATATTGCCCAAAAGGTTATAGAATTAACTAATTCTAATTCAAAAATAATTTTTAAAGATGATTTTGAACACATTCAAAAAAAATTAATACCTGACATTAGCACTGCTAAAGAAAAATTAGGGTGGATGCCAATGACTTCTTTGGAAAAAGGAATTCAGAAAACAATTGAACACATTCAAAGAGAAAAAACATTATTAAACCCTCATAATCTTACAAATAATAAATAGCTATTAACTCATAATATATTATATATAATACACACCTATGAAAAAATATTTTTTTACATCTGAATCTGTTACCGAAGGTCATCCTGATAAAATTTGTGATCAAATTAGTGATAAAATTCTAGATGCTGTTTTAAAAAATGATCCTCAGGGTCATTGTTGTTGTGAATGTTTCACCACAACTGGCTTAGTAGTTATTGGTGGAGAAATAACCACCTCTACTTACGTTGCTATTGCTAAAATAGTTCGCAAAACCCTTAAAGAAATTGGTTATACTAATTCTGCCTTTGGAATTGATTATGAATCTTGTGCAGTAATGATTGTTATTGATGAACAATCCACTGACATTGCTCAAGGTGAAAACAAAGAAAAAGGCGAACATCATGCTATGGGTGCTGGCGATCAAGGAATGATGTTTGGTTATGCTTGTAATGAAACTCCAGAATATATGCCTCTCCCAATTACTTTGGCTCATAAATTAACTGCCAAATTAGCTGAAGTTAGAAAAAATGGTACTTTAAAATATTTACGGCCTGATGGAAAATCCCAAGTGACAGTAGAATATGAAAATGATAAGCCTATTGGAGTAAATACAGTTGTTGTTGCTGCTCAGCATGATGAAGATATTTCATTAGATAATTTAAAAAAAGATATCATTGAAAATGTTATCAAACCTGTTTTAGGTGATTATTTTAATGATGATATTAAAATTTTAATTAATGAAACTGGTAAATTTGTTAAAGGAGGCCCAGCAGCTGATACTGGCTTAACTGGTCGAAAAATTATCGTAGATACTTATGGCGGTATGGGGCGACATGGCGGAGGATGCTTTTCTGGAAAAGGACCAAACAAACAAGATCGTAGCGGTGCTTATATGGCTCGTTATGTGGCTAAAAATCTAGTAGCCGCTGGTTTAGCTAATCGATTAGAAATTGAAGTTTCTTATGCTATTGGTTATCCCGAACCATTGTCAATTATGGCTAATAGTTTTGGTACCAGTAATCTAAGTGATGAAGAATTAGAAAAAATTATTCGAGAACATTTTGATTTTACTCCTCAAGGGATTATTAATAATTTAGATTTATTAAAACCAATTTATGCTCAAACAGCATCTTATGGACACTTTGGTCGAAATGATTTAGATTTACCATGGGAAAAATTGGATAAAGTAGAGGAATTAAAAAAATATCTAATTACAAAATCCTAATTACTAATAAAATAAATACTAAATCAATTACAAATAACTAATTTTTAACAAATTACAAATATCTAATAA
>JAIOTH010000131.1 GCA_021106915.1 bacterium
AATATTTGCTTCAGATGGATTTTTCCCATTTGCAGAATCAGAGAATCAATTTTTTAGAGAAGGTCCAGAAGAATTAGCTAATGCTGGTTGTGTGGGAGGTATAGTTCCAGCAGATGGTATGCGTATTGAAGAAATTAAAAAGTTTTTTTTAATTAAAAAAAACTTAACAGTAGTATTTGTAAAAAAAGAATTTAGAGGTTTTTGCCGTCATTAAAAACTTCTAGAAAATTATAAAATCCGTTGAAATAAACTCAGCGGATTTTTTTATATAAAGTTTTTAAAATAAAATAAAAAAGGACTACTCATGTAGCCCTTCTAATGTTTTTACTATTTTTTTGATGTCTTCAGCAGAATTTTTATTTCCTCTGAATTCATCAAAATTTACTTCTTTTATCTTTTTGAAATTTAAGTCTAGAATTGCTAGACCTTTTTCAAACTCTATGTGCAATTCTTGATTAATAATTTCCCCCTTTATCCAAATAAAATATGGATAATTTATTTTTTTTATATTTTTTAACAAATTTTCTAACCAATTAATAACAATACTATCTATTTCTTGGTTATTGATTTTTGTTCCTGGTTTTTCGGATGTGGGGCATTTTTTGTTGACAAAAATATTCATAACTCCTCCTATGCTATATTATTTATAAACCTCAGAGTATCATCTTTAAGTTTAAATGTCAATAGTTTACTTTTTTGGTTTTATGTTCTATATTAAATTTGATAAGCAATAATAAATCAAAAATTTATGAATAATATGTATGGTTACGAAAATGATTGGCAAAAGATAGAAAATAGAAATAAAAAGCAGGAAGAAAGTGAGAAAACTTTGAAAAATGAAGCATTTTTAAATGATTGTTTAAGATTAGCTCTAAAAGAATTAGGTATAGATATTATTGATATGGAAAATTTTAGAGATATTTATGGAGATGGAGTAGATAATGATTATGCTTATATTAAGCTTAGAGAGAGGGATTTTGATGATAAAAATAACGAACAAGAAATAAGAAATAAAATGATAGCTACTATTTTAGAAGCTATTTTATGTGGACAAATATATAAAAATGAAATTCTAGGTTCAGATATTAATACTACTAGTACTTGTAAATATGATGATTATAAAAATGGGGTTGATACTTTATTAGAAATTGAGGAAGAGGTAAAAATTAGCGGTTCAAACAAAAAAATTTATCATCACGCTGCAATTGCTATTGACGCAACAATGAGTCATCGGAATATTAATTTATATAGAAAAATAAAAATTATTCAAGATGAAATTAAAATGGGAAAGTTGACTTTTATAAAATATTTTCAGTCTAAAAATTCTGATCATAAAGGAGCCTTACTTAATATTCCTAAATTTGTTATTGGGGTAGATAAAAATACTATTGAAGGAATTGCTCCACTTTGGTATGACGGAAAAAACAAAACATTATCAAAGCATCCTTTTCGGGTAATTGTTTTAAAAGAAATTTTATATCAATTAGATTATTTTTTAGAATATGCTCAATTAGAGAATCAAGTTAAGATAGTTAGTAAGTTAAAGGAGCTTAAAGTCTATTTTGAAGAAGTAAAAAAGGAAGATCAAGATTTGATAACTGAAATTGAGAATAATTCTGATAATCAGAATATCTTTGATAATGATGGAGTTTATGCTTTTTTTAGAAATATGAAAAAAAATATGAAAGAAGGTGAGAAAGAATATCAAGAAGAAAGACAGATGTAATAATTTTTATTTGACCCTGTTAGATAAGATTTAACTGATATAATATAACTTTTTAATATTAATTTTTTATTTTTAACATTATAAAAATAAATTAATTTTGCATATAAATCTTAATTTTATTTCTTAGGGAATAAAATTATCTAACAGGGTTGACAAATCATTTAATTAATTTTATAGTTAGAGAACTAAATTAGTAGATGATCACCCCCCACCTTTTACAATTTATGAAAAGCGACTATGTACTATGTTTACATTTTAAAACTAGCTAATAATAGTTTGTATATTGGTTATACAAATAATTTGAAGCGTAGGTTTAAAGAGCATTTAAATGGCGAGTCTAAATATACTAGATCTAGAAGACCTTTGAAATTGGTTTATTATGAAGCTTATTTCTCAGATAAAGATGCTAGGTTAAGAGAGAAAAGACTAAAACAGTTTAAAAAAGGTTATGCTCAATTAAAGAATAGAATTGAAGGTAGTATATTAACGTGTATCATTGATAGATTGTAAAAGGTGGGGGGAGGAAAGTCCGAACACTAAAAAAAGAATAATTGGTAACGCCAACCGTTAAGTAAGTAATTATTTAACAGGACAAGTGCAACAGAAAAAATTCCTTCCCCCACCTTTCTTTGAAAGGTGGGGGATAAGGGTGAAATTGCTAGTTAATGAATTAGCACGCTTTATTGGTGACAATAGAGAAGAGGTAAACTCTATTCAGTGCAAGGCCAAATTCGGTAGGCTGCTTGAATATTATGGTAACATAATGTCTAGATAGATGATCATCCAGTCAAGCTCAGCTTGATGGACAGAATTCGGCTTATAGCTAATTTAGTATTTTAAAAGTATATATTTTACATAGAATTTGTACTACAATAAGAGTAATGAAAAAGAATAAATTATCTTTCAATGTCATAGAAGTCCCTTTGGATTTTTTGTTTTTGTTGATTGCTGGTATTACAGCTTATTTTTTACGTTTTGCTGATTTTGTAGTTGCTTATCGACCTATAATTTTTGAATTACCTCTGAGTCTTTTTTTAAAAATATTATTAGGTGTTTCTATTGGAGCTATAATTATTTTTACATTTTCAGGTCTTTATAGTTTTAAAAGAAAAACTTTAACCCAAAAAATTTCTAAAGTGTTTAGCTCTACTTCTTTTTTTATTTTAATATTAATTATAGCTTTCTTTTTTAATCAAAGACTTTTTTCTTCTAGATTTATAGTTCTTTTTTATTGGGCCTTTAGTTTGATTTTATTGTCTTTGGAGAGAATAATCTTGAATTTAGTTCATCATTATTTAACTAGGAAAGGAGTAATTAAATCAAATATTGTAATTATTGGTCAAAATGATTCTAATCAAAATTTAATTCAAGAATTAAAATCCAATAAAAATTTAGGTTATCAGGTTATTCAAAGTTTTCCAGAGTTAAATTTAAAATTTTTCGATTTTTTAGAAGAGATAGATCGGGAAAATGAAATTGATGAGATATTTTTAATGAACACTCTGGCGGATAGAAATTTAATTAATACTTTAATAAATTTTTGTAATAGTCATCATATTGTTTATAAATATACAGCTTCTCTGCTAGAGACTAAAATAATTAATTTTGAAATTAATACTATTGCTGGAGTACCAATTGTAGAAATTAAAGGAACTAGGTTAGATGGTTGGGCTAGAGTTTGGAAAAGAGTTTATGATTTAGTTTTAACTATTTTTTCTTTAGTTTTGTTTATTCCAATTTATATTGTGGTTGGTATATTTATTAAATTGGATTCCTCGGGTCCAGTTTTGGTTAAATTAACTAGGGTTGGTGCTAAAAATAAGAAATTCAAAATGTATAAATTCAGATCAATGGTTGTGGGAGCTGATAAAATGAAAAAAGACTTGATGTCACAGAATGAAAGAGAGGATGGGCCTTTATTTAAAATGAAGGATGATCCTCGAATTACTAAAGTTGGTAAGTTCATTCGGAAAACTTCAATTGATGAATTACCACAATTAATAAATGTTTTGAAAGGAAATATAAGTTTAGTTGGTCCACGAGCTCATGAACCAGGCGAAGTTGCTAAATATGATGATCGTGATTTAAAACTTTTAGCTATTAAACCAGGAATTACAGGTATGGCTCAAGTTTCAGGTCGTTCAGATTTAAAATTTTCAGAAGAAGTGCGTTTGGATATTTATTATATTGAAAATTGGAATATTTGGTTGGATATAAAAATTATTTTAAAAACCGTAAAAGTGGTTCTTTTTGATAAAAATGCGGTATAATATTTCTATGATAAAAAATAAAAAAATAGCTTTAGTGCATGATCATTTGAACCAGATTGGTGGAGCAGAGAAGGTGCTTTTAGAATTTCATAATATTTTTCCTAATAGTCCCATTTTTACTTTAATATATAAAAAAGAAAAAGTTCCTTTTTTTAATAAGGGTAAAATAATTACTTCTAGATTACAACAAACTCTAGGAATAGATTATTTTTTTAAATGGTTTCTTTTATCCATGCCTACGGCTTGGGAAAGTTTTAATTTTGCTAATTATGATGTAATTCTATCGTCAACATCAGCTCTAGCTAAGGGTATTATTACTCCGAGTAACAGTTTACATTTTTGTTATTGTCATACGCCAACTAGATATTTATGGAGTGATACGCATGAATATGTAGATAGTCTACAAGTTCCAGCTTTTGTGAAAAAGGTTTTAATTTCTAAATTGAAAAAATTAAGAGAATGGGATTTTGCAGCTGCTCAAAGAGTGGATCATTTTATAGCTAATTCTCATTTTGTAGCTAATAGGATTAAAAAATATTATCGACGAGAAGCTAGAGTTATTTATCCGCCAGTAGAAGTAGAAAGATGTTATTCTAATCCTTGTCGAGAAAATTATTATATTATAGTTTCTAGAATTAGGCCTTATAAAAAGATAGATTTAGCTATTGATGCTTTTAATCAATTAAAATTACCTTTGAAGATTATTGGTGGCGGTGAATATGCTAATGTTTTGAAAAAAAAAAGTAAAAAACAATAATATAGAATTTTTAGGAGAATTAAGTGATGATTTAAAATATAAATATTTGTCTAAGGCCAAGGCTTTTATTTATCCTCAGGAAGAAGATTTTGGTATTACAGCAGTAGAAGCTATGGCTTCTGGTTGTCCAGTAATAGCTTATGGTTCAGGTGGAGTAATGGAAACTGTGGAAAATAAAAAAACAGGTTTATTTTTTGAGGAACAAAATTGGGAGTCTCTAGCAGAGGCTATTTTGGATTTTAATCGCTTGGAATTTGATTCAGAATATATTCGGGATCGAACAATGAGATTCTCAGGTAAGAGATTCAAACAGGAGATTAAGGATTTTATTACGGAAAAAGTTGATCAAAAGAAATTACCTTTGGAATACTAATATGAGACCCATTAGATAATTTATTTTTGATTAATTGAATAGTTGGCATAATAATTTTAAAGTATGATTAAGATAGAAAAACGGAATAAATCTAACGGGTTAAAAATAGCAGTTGATATTAGTCCTTTAAAACAGGAAAATTTAAGTGGAGTTGGTAGATATTTGCAAGAAGTTTTGTCTCGTCTGCTGATTTTAGATCAAGACAATGAATATTTTTTAATTAGCTTTGGTAGAAAAAATAAAGACATCAAAGTAGATTTATCAAAATTTAAGAATGTTCATTTTATTCATCATAATATTCCTAGTAAGCTAGTTTTTTTAACTAGTTTTTTATTTTCTTGGCCCAGAATAAAAGTGGATATTTTTTGGTTGGCAAATTTTAATATTTATAATTTAGTTTCAAAAACAAAATTGATCACGACAATTCATGATTTATCTTTCCGTAAGTATCCGCAATTTTTTAATTTCAAAAGAAGATTGTGGCATTTTTTAGTAAGACCTTTAAAAACTATTAGGAAAAGTTATAAATTAATTACAGTTTCTAAAAATACAGCCTTAGATTTACAGAATCAATATAATATTTCTCGGGATAAAATTATAGTTTCTTCTTTAGGGATTAGCTCTAGATATAAGGTAATAAATGATGAAGTTAAGCTTGAAAAAATAAAGCTTAAATATAATTTAGCAGATAATTTTATTTTATTTTTAGGGACTAGAGAGCCTCGAAAAAATTTATTGGCAATTTTGAAAGCCTTTCAAAAAATTGAAAAAGATAGATTAGAATTAGTTATTGTTGGTGGTCGAGGTTGGAAGGAAATTTTTTGGAAGAAATATTATCAAACATTGAATGATGATTTAAAAAAAAGAATCAAAATTTTAAATTATATTTCAGAAAAGGATTTATCAAGTTTATATAATTTAGCTAAGGTCTTTGTCTGGCCATCTTTTTATGAAGGTTTTGGTTTACCAGTTTGTGAGGCTTTAGCTTGTAATTGCCCAGTAATTACTTCTAATAATTCTTCTTTGCCAGAACTAGTTCAAAATAATGCTTTGTTAATTGATGCTTTTAATGTTAATGATTTATATCAAGCTTTAGGGCAGTTATTAGATGACGAAGAATTGTATAGTTTTTATAAGAACAAAAAATTTAATCAAGAATATTATTATAATTGGAATGAGGCAGCTGAGAAATTGTTAAAATTATTTAAAAAAATATGAAATGTCTAAATATGGAAATGAAGGCCTACTGTTCTAATCCTGATAAGATTAGAGCTATTTTAAAGGAGCGAGGAGCTGATTTTAAAGGTTTGGATCA
>JAIOTH010000145.1 GCA_021106915.1 bacterium
AGTGACCATGTATTTTCAATAGCAGGCGTTGCTGTCGTTGATGATAACGGAATAATTGTATATATTCCGCGTTTTAGTCGTTGGAGCCAGCCCTTTTGAGTTAAGCGTTTTAGAGTTTGATTAGCGGTTGTACGTTTACAAGAGGAGAATTCAACTAAATCGTCTGTATTAATAGTATTTTTTTCTAATGCAGAAAAATGACTAATTATTTTTCTTTCCCGTGAACTTAATCCAGCGAATTGTTTGTTATTCATATATTTTTATTACAGTAAATGACAGATATTGTTTCTTTTAACATTTATAGTATATCATATATTGAATTTTATTACAATATAACTGTAAATAATTGCAAAAAGTGTAGTTATTTACAATTATAATAAGAATATTATAAATAAAAATTGTTTCTATGATGTAATAGAGAGGATAACTTGTTAATCTAATAATTAGCAAATTCTAAAACACTTATATCTTCAGTTTCAGCATGTCCACCAATAACAGGATTTAGAGTTACATTAAAAATTTTATACTCTTCATACTCTTCCGTTTCTTTTGTCAAAAAATTAAAATTATCTTCAAAGACTTCATAACTAGAATTAACCATAAAAGCTTTAATTTCTGCATTCCAATCATTCCCGAGATTAAAAAATAATTTATGATTACCATTTGATATTTTATTAATAGAATAAGTGCTATTAGCTTTTATGTATACAGTAAAAATTGATTTATTAGTTATTGTGTTTACCAATTTGGCTATAGCGTCTAAACTTGTACCATTTTTTATTTTTAATTCACCTAATCCGTTTAAATGTTGGGAATTTTTAGATAAAATTGTACCATTTGGTAATGAAGTATAGTCTTTTGAATCTTTTTTGAAAGTTTCTAGGCTATCATTTGACTCGTTTTGATTATTTTAATCGTTGGGAATAACTGAAATTGGGACAGGAGATACATATTTATTATTTTTTATATATAGTCCAAGAAAAAATAATAAAGCAATAATAATTAAAATGAATAATTTATTCTTATCGCGTTTGTTGTAACCAATAGTATGAATTTTATTACGAGGAAAAAGTTTTTCTAATTTATTGATTTGTAATTTTAAAAAAGATATAAATTTGTTTTTTTTATTGCTATTTATATTTTGCGTTTGGGTTGTGTATAATTATTTATTTCATTGATAGACGTTTTTTCACGCAAAATCCTTGTACAATGTGGACATGCCACGTCATTAGAGTTAATTCTCTTCTTGCAAAATGGACAAATTTTAAACATAAACATAAATTAAAACGATTGCTAATACTATATACGTAAAATATTCTATAGGAATATAAAATAATTTAATTTCGGTTCCATAAGATAACCTAAGCCATCTATCCCAAAAGAATATAGAAATTCCGAATAAAAAAAATGTAAGTATCCAATAATTTTGAGAGAAAAATATAAAAATTAAAGAAAATATTGTAATGGTGATTAGGCTACCGATAAAAGATGGTAATAACGCAACTAACATAATAAGATAACCACCTAAGAATGGTATATTCATTATATTAATAATCCATTTTTTATGTGTTCGTACTGATGTAGGAACAATAATCGGTATAAACATAATTTATTAAATGATAGAGTTTTTCGTAGCAAAACGAAGAAAACACCTAATTTCCCCTCTAAAGTAACATTTTCTACATCTCGGATGGGAAAATGAAATCAAATCCCTCTTTTAGAAAACAAAGGGCGTTAGCCCTAAAAGAAAGCACGTATTTCATATAACGTCTCTGTGTATCTGAAGCTCTTCGTAGCAAAGCGGAGAAGAGTTTAGATGAGAGAGCGTTAAGAATTAGATATTTATTTTACAATTTTATTAACTAGCTCAGGAAACTCCTCGGTTTTCATGTAATTCATGGTGTAATGTCCGTGATTTTTTAATTCAATTATCTCACCACCAAGTTCATTGTGAAAAATTTTTAAACTTTCTTTGCCTCCTAAATCTTCATCGTTAGCAGTAAACATAATAATTTCTTTTACACGCTCTTTAATGCTTTTGTCTATTGGATAAGTATAAAATTTTTCTTTATACTCATTCTTTATTCCATGTCTGTTAGGAACTTTCCATGGTGCTACTAGTATAAGTTTAAAAATTTTCTTTTTAGATTCGCCTAGCCAACGTACTAAAAAAGCAGTACCACAACTATGACCAATAAGAATCGTATCATCATCAATGCTTTATTTTTCAAATTCAGATTTAAAGTCTTCGTAAACAGGTTGCCATGGTTTAGGCATGAGAGGAGTTTCCGTTTCAATTCCCTTTTCTTCTAATTGTTTTTTAGTCCATGGAATCCAGTGTTTATCATAAGTTCTAGTTTCTGAATTCATAGCCTTTTCTGCATTAGAAGGACAACCATGTATTATAATGCACTTTGTGTTCATAAAATTGTAAAAATAAATATTTAATTTAGCTCACGAATCGGATATCCCGTGTTATCGGATGTCGTAATTTTTTATCATTATTTTTACAACAAACCTTCTTTAATTAATTCTTTTGTAGATTTACCAAATTGTTCTTTCATATGAAATTCATCTGGATTATCTAAAACATCTTTTATTCTTGGAATCTGTTTTGGAACTGTATTATTTGGAATATCAGCAAAAGCAAAGTATTTTATTTTGTCAGCCTCTTCATTAAGAGTGATTTTACCACCTATAGCCTTGCAAACAAATTGTAAAACAATATCATCTGTATTGGGCTTACTATAAATACCAGTCATTTTTACCACTTCTACATCAAGTCCAGTTTCTTCTTTTGCTTCGCGAATAACACCTTTCCAAGGAGCTTCACCTTTTTCTAGGCGTCCACCGGGAAGATTCCATAAATCATAATCAGTACGATGACAAAATAAAATACGATTTTTATCATCAAATATTATTGCAAATACTCCTATTGTGAACATATTTTCCAATTTAATATTAAAAATTACGATTTCCGATAACGTTTCCGAATATGAGAAGTCCCGATTTTTTATTTGCTTTAGCCTTATATTATCAAATTTCCCTCTTAAAGGGTAATTATATTTTTAGATTGTATTAGCTAATCGGGATTTGGGTGAGAGAAATATAGCGACCTTAAAATAATCTATAGAGGCTGTATTTCTAGAGCCTCATATTCGGTGTTAGGCGATGTAGACAAAAATTTCTTTTTCTTATTTTGTTTAGCAATTTATTTTTTAGGATACTCTTCAGATCCGATGCAACCGAAAACGTCTTTTAACATTCTTAATTTATCAACAGTATAAATCTCCTTTAACTCTTTTATTGTTCCATAATACAATTTCACTACGTCTGCATCAAGGTGACCCTCGGTGACTTTTGCTGTTTCGCCAAGTTGCTTCGAGGCTTCCATTAATTCTTTGAGGAATTTAATATCCTCTGGGTTAGTTACTTGCTCAACCTTGTGAACTGACTCCATTGTTTTCATTTCGTTCATAGATTTATTGGTTATTATTAAATTATAGCTTTTAAGCCATACTAATTATTGAAATAAGTTGCCAAAATAATAAAGAAATCTCTTAATATTTCGTCTATCGTCTCTGCATATACGAAGTTGCAACTGCGCTTTTTAGAAACTAATTGCATTACTAGAAGTATTTTTAATCTAATTTTATCACTCTCACTATTAATAAGCAATTTACGAAAAACATCTCTGCTTTTGAGAGATGTTTTTCCGTGTATGCAGTGTTATACGCTGTAATAAAAGTCAATTTTGATTTAAGAGTAATTTTGGTAATTTATTTATTATCTTCTTTCTTTAATTTTCGAATATCTAGTATTAACCTATTTGCCCAATCTTTTTGTTTGTCTATTTTATTTTCAAGTATTGGATTTTCTACTCGTAAACTATCACGAATTTTGAAATTTTTTGCCAATTCACCTCTAACATCATCTAAAATTTGTTTTAATGAATCAACATTGTTGTCTGTTTGAAGTAATTGAGCTACTTTATTTCGAAAACCATCACTACTTGTAGCTGTATCCAATGCCCATTCCCTATTTTGAATTTTAGTAATGACATCTTTTAGCATGTCTGGTGTAAATTTTTCTTGCGATCCCTGAATTGATAGATTAGATGCGTCGATTAGTTTTTTAAGTTCTTCAAACGAAGTGGCTTTGTTTAAATATTGTTCTTTCATTCCTTCTTTCCAATCATTTTCATCTGGTAATTCCTTCTCTTCTTCTGGAATAAGTGCTTTTGGTTCTTCTTTATTATCTTCTTGAGGAATGGAGGGTTGTTCAAAATTGCTCATAATATTATTTATTAAGTTTATAAGTATTTAAAAATAAATTACCAAAATTGAAATCTATTCTATCCTATTATTTACAGTATCAATGTTATATAGAAAAGTAAAAACTTTTAT
>JAIOTH010000075.1 GCA_021106915.1 bacterium
CAATATAAGATTCTAAATTATAATCTTGAATCGCCAAAATTAATTTTCTTGTAGACTGACGATACTTATTTATTTCGAAATATCCTAATGGTCCATTCCATAAAATAGTTTCTGTTTGCTCTAATTTTTTTTTATAAAAAGCTATAGTTTCTTCTCCTATATCTAGAATTATATCATCTACTGACAAATCAGCAATTTTTTTGGTCTGCGATTTAGCTTTCTCAGAATTTTTTGAAGCAACTACCACATCTTTTGGTAAAATAATTTTTTGATTATCTATTTTTTTAGCAAAATTTAACATTTCTGCACTATAAACCGACTTACCAATATTAAAACCTCGACTTTTTAATAAAGTATTGGCCAAAACCCCGCCTAAAAGCACATTATCAAATTTATTACTCAATTCCTCTATCAAAGCCAATTTAGTATCTACTTTATTTCCACCTAAAATTAAAATTTTATGCCGATAATTATGAGCAATAGACTTTTTTAAATTATTTATCTCTTCTTGAAATCTAAAACCCATATATGACGGCAGATACTTTGTAATTGCCACAGCTGACATATGCTTTCGATGAGCATTAGAAAAAGAATCATTAATATATAAATCAAATAATTCAGCTAAATTTTTAGCTATTTGTTGATCATTTTTTGACTCTCCTGGATAAAATCTAATATTTTCTAACATCAAAATTTGTCCATTTTCGATTTTTTCTAAAGCTACTTTAATATCCTCTACTTGAGCACTATCCATTTTTTGAATGTCTTGTTTTAAATACTTGGATAAAATTTTAGCTACTATGTCCATTTTTAAACTCTGAACAAATTTTCCGTTAGGTCTTCCTAAATATGAAATTATGATTACCCGAGCATTTTTTCTAACTAAATATCTAATAATTTCTAAACTTTTCTCAATTCTAAAAGCATTATCATGATCTAAGTTATTATTTTTATCAAAACTTAAATTAAGATCCAACTTCAAAAGCACCCTTTTTCCTACTAAATTTTTAATATCCTGAATTTTTTTACACATAATTACCTTTATATTTATACATTAATCATACCATGATTTATTCTTTTCAATTGCTAACCTCACCTGTTTATCTAAAAATTCAGAAAAGTCCATACCTGCTTCTTTAGCTTCCTTGGGACATAGACTTTGTTTAGTAAGACCAGGCAATGTATTTATTTCCAAAAAATAAAACTGATCACCTTTTAATATAAAATCTGAACGCGTTGAATCATTGCATCTTAAATTTTATCAAGCAAACCTCAAATATATTTATTTTGTTTTAAAATATCTAAGGCTTCTTCAGGATTGTTCATAGTGATAAAAAATTTTCTCTGATCTTTAAAAATCACTCTTAAGCCTTTACTAGATTTGGCAATAAATCCCATTGTTTTATCTTTACCAAATCTTATACCATACCCAAAAAAATTATTTTTGGAACTATCTATTAAAACTGATTCAATATTATTTCTAGCAACTTTATTTTTAAAAATACCAAAACCAAATTCCAGACCTTGATTGGTTATCCGAAAAGTCAACTCATAAAAAAATTTAAAAATTAAAATATCAATTAATAAGACTACCCCTAAAATAATTTTAGTCATTTCTGGCAATTCTTTAAAAATTATTAAAATTAATAATAAAATAGCTAATATCAAATAAATAGAAATTATGGAGATACTACTTTTTTGCCTTTGTTCGTGGATAATATACATATACTAATGATACTAATATACTTGATACTAATATACTAATCGAACTCGGTTCGATTAACATCAATAAACTTGATTATTTAAGTGGTAGGGTGAATTGAAAAATACTTCCTTTTCCTAAACCTTTTGATTCTACCCAAATTCGACCACCATGAGCTTCAATAATTTTTCGAGCAATATATAATCCTAAACCAGAACCAGTTGTATCAATTCTAGCAATGTCATTTCCTCGAGAAAATTTATTAAACAATTTTTTAGACTCACCTTTTCCTAGTCCTACGCCAGTATCTTTGACTTTAACAATTATATTTTCATCATCATTGCACAATTCCACCTTAACACTTCCCTTGCTGGTATATTTAATAGAATTATCAATCAAATTTATTAAAACATCTTTTAACTTGTCTGCATCAACCTCTACCTGGTGCATTTTATTAGCCATGCTTCGACACTCTTTAAAGCTTAATTTTAATCCCTTTTCTTTAGCATTTAATTCCAAATCTTTAATAATTTTTAAAATTAAATCTTTGATATCAATTGAGGCTTTATCTAACTTAAAACGACCAGATTCTATTCGAGACACATTTAAAAATACATTCACTAATCTAGTCATTCGATCACTAGCATCAAACACATCTCCTAAAATAATTTTTTGTTTTTTATCAAATTTACCATAATCCCCCTCTAACATCATTGATAGGTAACCCTTAATACCAGTTAATGGCGTTCTTAATTGATGAGAAGCAATAGATAAAAATTCTGATTTGGCTTCATCTAATTTTTTCAAATGAACATTGGCATCTTCTAATTGTAAATTCTTTTTACTAAGTTCTTGGTATAATTTCAAATTTCTAATCACTAACCCAGCTTGATCTGTCAAAGAACGCATTACTTCAATATCAATATTTTTTATTGACTCTAATTTTTCAGATGAGAAAAAATCAATTGATCCAATTATTTTATTTTCAGAATAAATTGGAACTGAAATTATAGAATTTATTCCTAATGTTTTTTGAATCTGTTTAGCCTGCTCACTTTTAATAGCTGGTTTAAAAACATCAAAAAGTTGATCCGTTTTTTGAATAGTACCCCTATTAATAGATTTAACAGCTATATTATATTCTTCTGCTAAAGAAACTCTATAATCCTTAGGATTAGCTTCTAAAAAACTAATGGCTTGATTTATTTCTTCGCTATGACTTAGAGCTTTAATATAGATTTCTTTTTTTCTTTCATCAATAAAATTAATTACTCCTCCCACAAAACCTAACTCAGTTCCAATACTAGTAGCAATAAATTGAATAACCTCTTTAAAATTTAAACTACGAGTAATTTTACTACTAATTCTTTGTAAGGCGCTTAAATATCTATTACGAGTTGCTAAATCAACATTAACTCGCTTCAAATCACCAGTAGCTTGATCAACTTTTTCTTGCAATTTAATATTAAAACTTTGAATCTCTTCATATAATTTAGATTTTTCTAAGGCATTAGCTATTTGAGGAGTGATTACTGAAATAGCATCAATATCTTGATTAGAAAAAATATCACCCGATAATTTTTCTTTAATAACTAAAATACAAATTAATTTATTTTCAGAAATAATAGGAGCAATTAAACCAGCATTAACATTGTTTAATCTCTTAACTAGAGCTGATAAATAACCCTGACTATTGTATTTTGCTTCACTGGCTCTTCTTTTTAATTCGGCAGTGATAATAATATCTCTATTTTCTTCTAAATATTGAACTAAATCCTCTCTTTGAGTTAATAATAAATCTTTATTTAATATGCCTCTATAAATTTTAGATCCATTACTCATATACAAAAAATCTACATCCTTACACTTTAAAGATTTTCCAATCTCTTGAGACAAATTTACCAACAACTTATCAAGATCAATTTCTTTAGCAATAATCTTTCCTAAATTTCTTAAAACTAATTGATAATTAATTTTACCTTTATAAAAAACATTGTCCGTCCATTTCGCTAATAATCTTTTTAAGGGATCCAGGGCTAGAACTATTACTAAAGAAACAAAAAGGCTAACTCCTATTTTAGAAAAATTCGAATCACTAACAAAAATATTTCCAGTGACGAAAGTAGCAGTTGTAAAAACCATGGCTACAGTACTAACTAAGATGAAGTATAAGATACTTTTGGAGATAACAAGGCGGATATCCATGAGACGATGTTTAACTATAGCATAACTAATAACAACGATGTAGAAAACTACAAAAAAATTACCAAAAGGATATATTTTAAAAAGTTGGGGTAAAAAATTAGTTGCCCCACCTCCAAATCCTACTATACCTGCAAATAAAACATATTTGACCTGATTTTTTTTATGTCCTTTCAAATTTTTATATTCTCTTATTAAATCATAAAAAGAAAAAATAACTAAAAAAAGAAAAAATAAAACAAAAATATGATAAATAAATCCTACTTCTACAAAATACCAATATTCCAAACCATACTTATCTGGAAGTTCTTTAAAAAATAATTTGGTAAAATTAAAAAATAAAAACAAAAAACCAAATATATAACTTAAATTAATTATAAATTTCCTCTTATTTTGTATATTTAACAACGTAATTACGAAATGATAATAAAAAATCGGTATAAAAATAGCTCCCATATATAAAACTTTGTTCCAAAATATAGTTTCGAAATTACTTTCAGATATAATTATTTTAAAAAGCGAGAATCCCCAAATAAAAGTACAAAAACTAAGCACTGACCATAATACATTTAATTTAGATTTTCTATTCTTAAAAAATAAAAAAATACCTAACAAAAAAGAAAGAATTGAAGTTAATAAAAGAAAAAATGAAAATAAATTAAACATAATATATAAACTAAATTGACAAATCCATTAACTTCCATGATCTTTTATTAGCTTCAATCCTTAATTTTGGTTCCGAATTAACAATCACTGGCTTGTCAACTAACTCAAATAATGCTAAATCAGAAAACCTATCCGAATAAGCATAACTTCCATCAAGAGAAAAACTTTCTTTTCCTATTAATTCCCTTACCAGCATAGCCTTATTAAAACCATAAGGAATTAAATTCAAAACTCTTCCAGTATATTTTCCATTTATAATCTCCAAATTTGGTACTATAATAAAATTGAGATTCAAATACCTCTTTAAATGATTAATAACTCCTGGAAATAAAGCCGAAATCAATATAACTTCATAACCATCACTAATATGTTTTTTTATTATTTCAACGGATTTACTATAAATTTTACTTTTTAAATAAAAATTAAAAAAATCTTTACTTATTTTATCTATTTCACGAGCATCTTGACCTCTAAATACCCTATAAGACATCCTTGTTAAATGACAAACAGTTTTTTCATTTATTCCAATGATTTTATGTATAAAAAATAAAAAATAAATAACATAAAGAAAAAATATGTTAATTTTTCCTTTCTCTAAAAAAAAACGCATTACATCTTTGTGAGTTATTTTTACCAAAGTCCTACCAACATCAAAAATTACAATTTTTTTATTCATAATTTCTTATTATTTAAATTTAATAAAATATTTTTAAAAACATCCTTAAAATCTCCCCTAACTAAATCAAAATCACTATTAAATTTTGATAAATCAACTCTTAAATACCCATACAAAAAATTAAAATTGTCTAAATTAAAAAATAAATCTCTTCTAAATAATAAGGAATAAACATATAAAACACGTAAAACGAATCTCCATAAAAAAATAGGCATTGATATCTTTATCACTTTTATATTTAAATAATTTTCTAACTCATTAATTATTTCTAAAATTTCTATTTCATCATCTGCTATTATATAACTCTCATTCCTTCTATTTCCTATATTCTTTATTTTAATAGATAATAAAACCCTAATGACATTATCAATACTTACTAAGGATAAACTCCTGTTCAGTAGAACAGTTGGAAAAATCTTATACTTATATAAAAAACCAACTAGTTCCAAAAATAATGGGCTTTTTTTTGAATAAACAGACACTGGCATAATAGAAATAATTTTACCTCCCTCTTCGATAAAATTTAAAACTTCTAAATAAGCTAAATATTTAGTATAACAATAATAATTTACAATTTTTTCTTCTAATGTTTTTGAACTTTTGTCACATACTCTATCAATTTTAGAATGAAATATCCCAGCCGTACTCAAATAAATAACCTTTAAATTATTTTCTAGGCACAAATCTAAAATGTTCTTAGTACCTAATACATTATTTCTAAAAAGCTCTTTTCTAAAAGAAATACCATGTTTAACTAATCCTGCTAAATGGTAAACTACGTCACACTTTTTTAAAATATCCGAATAAGAATTTTTATTACAAATATCACCCCTTATAAATATTACATCTTTATTATTTTTTATTATTTTTCTAGATAAACAATAAATTTTATTATACTCATTTCTATGAAAACTTATTAACTTTTCTAAAAAAGCAGAGCCAATAAAACCCGTGGCTCCTGTTATAAATATATTTGGTTTTACCATAAAAATCAGTTTAACAATTTAATTATATACGATTTTAATCTTTTACTTAATAAATTAATTCTTCCGTCTTCAAAATAAATTTTTTTTCCAAAATTCAGAACACATTTTTTATTAAATCTAGGAAATTTATCATATCTAGACATTATTTCATAAGTACCACTAATACCAACTGGAATTATAGGCGCATCAGATTCAAGAGCAATTCTTACGGCCCCATTATAAAAATTATGTATTTTACCATCAGCAGACCTAGTACCTTCTGGAAATATACCAACCATTCTACCTTTCTTTAAATAGTCAAATACATTATTTACAGAATCTGATTTATCTTTAATTCTTCTATCTACTTTAATTTGTTTTGTTAATTTCATTAACCATCTCCATTGCCATTTTTCAAAAAAAACCTCCCCAGCCAGAAAATAAACCCCCCGTGGACACACAGAGGCAATTGTCAAAAAATCAAAATAACTTGAATGATTAGCACATAAAATTACTGGACCATTTTTAGGAATATTTTCTAAACCACATACTTTCTCTACCCAAATTAACTTTATTAAAAAACCTAACGTATATTTTAAAATCCAATAAAACATCTAATTATACAATTTATCAATTATTTGAGAAAAATTACCCTTAATATTTTCTCTTTTTAATTTTAAAGTTGGGGTTAATTCATCATGTTCTTGATCAAAATCCCGATCCAAAATATAAAAATCCACAATTTGTTCATAACTAGCAAAATTCTTTAAAACATGGTCAATTCTGTTACGAAAAACATCTTTTATTTTTTCTGAATTTAAAAATTTCAAATCTTGATCAAATTCAATTTTTTGAGAATCACAATAAATTTTTAATTCTTCAAAATCTGGAACTACTAAAGCTGTTAAAAATTTTCTATTTGACCCAATAATAATAGATTGATCCATATATTTATCATAATTTAAAGCATGTTCTATGTTATAAGGGACTATATTTTTTCCAGTTGATAAAACAATAATCTCTTTTTTACGTCCAATAATATTTAAAAAGCCATCTGAATCCATAAAACCCAAATCCCCGGTATGGAAATAAGCATTTTCATCAAAAGAAAATTGATTAGCTTCTTCATCTTGCCAATAACCTGACATCACGGAACTTCCTTTGACTAAAATTTCTTTAGCATTATTGATTTTTAAGTCTATATTTGCTAATACATGACCAACCGTACCAAATTTAAAATTATTCATTTTATTAACAGAAATAATTGGTGAAGTTTCTGTTAAACCATAGCCTTCAATGATATTTATACCTACATCTTCAAAAAATCTGGCAATTCTTTTATCTAAACTAGAACCACCAGAAATAGCCAATCTTAAATTTCCACCAAAAATATCCCTAATCTTTTTAAAAACTAACTTATCAAGAACTTTCTGAGTGTAAAAATTATATTTATTTATTTTTCGGTTATTTCTTTTATTAAAATTAACTTTACTA
>JAIOTH010000070.1 GCA_021106915.1 bacterium
AAGTTGTTAATTAATGAAAAATTACGTAAAAAAATTGCTAATCAGTCATTTCAAGATGTCCAAGAATATACTTGGGAGAAGAGAGTGCAGAAGATAATTGATTTTATAGAAGATTAAATTAAGAAAATGAAATAGATTTTTATAATTTTTGATTTTGGTATCTATTGACACCTAATGACACTTTGCTATACTTTAAAAGTGTTTTATTTTTGAAGAAATAATCAATTTATATCAAATTTATGAGTATAGAAATAAAGGAGAATGCTGTATATACTACTGAAGAAACTCAAAAAATATTAAAAATTAGCAATAGTACTATGAAACGTCTTTTTAAGAAAGGATTAATTAATGCTAATAAAGTTGGTGGTCAATATCGTATTTTAGGTAAAGAAATATTGAGATTAGTATCTCCAGAAGTAGAACAAAAGGCAGTTAAATCATATTTAGATCTAAAAAGGAAAGTAATAGATAAAATTAATAAATGGTAATTTAATTATGAGTTTAAAAGAACATAAAATTATATCATTTTCCAAATTGCTTTATCATCATTTTAAGCCTTATCGCTTGAGAATATTTATTTTGACGGTATTGAGTTTTTTTAGTGCGATTTTGGCAGGTATAGGTATTAATGCAATAATTCCTTTACTTACTTTTATAACTAAGCAAGAAATACATAGTGATGATTTAATAACTCAAACTTTAAAAAAGCTTTTTTTATTTTTCAATATTGATTTCTATATAAAAAATTTACTAATTTTTATATGTTTATTATTTATTTTAAAAGCGGTTATTTTATTTTTGTGTCAATTTATAAAGATTAAAATTACAGAAGATTACCAAGAAAGTGTTCGAAATGATTTATTTAAAAGGTTTATTAATGCAAATTGGCCATACCTACTTAATCAAAAATTGGGACATATAGAAATGGTGTTAATTAAGAATGTGGAAAGTGCTTCAGCAATTTTATCTCATATAGGTAGTTTTATTATCATATTTGTGAGTTTATTTATATATTTATTAGTTGCTGTAAATATATCTTTATATGTTTCCATTGTGACAATGATTTTGAGTGGAATAATTTTATTAGTATTAAAGCCTTTAATTAATAAAGTTAAAAAAGTCGCTTATGCTCAGGAAAAAATTAATCGAGATATTGCCCATCATATAAATGAAAATATTATTGGAATGAAGACGCTTAAAATTATGTCCGTGGAAAATAGTGTAATTAGTCAGTCAAAAGTAATTTTTAGAAGAATAAAAAAAATGAAAATGAAAGCGGCTATGTATAAAATATTTACAGGGTCAATAATGCAACCGGTTGGATTAATTTTTGTATGTATTATTTTTGTATTTGCTTTTAGGAGTAAAAATTTTAATTTAGCATCTTTTATTACTATTATGTATTTAGTTAGACAAATTTTTTCGTATACAGAGACTCTACAAAAAAATCTTTTGTCATTTAGTTTTTCAATTCCGTATTTTAAAAAAATTGTTGAATATCGTAGAGATACAAAAAGAAATATAGAATTGATAGAAGATATGGATAGTAAAAAAAATAATTTCGAATTTAATAATTCTTTAAAATTTAATGAAGTAAAATTTTTTTATAATTCTAAAAATAAAGTTCTTGATAATATAAGTTTTAGTATAAAAAAAGGAGAAATGGTGGGTATTATTGGCCCATCTGGAGCAGGTAAAACTACTATAGTTGATTTAATATTGCGTTTATTTGAACCTTTGAAAGGCAAAATTTTATTAGACAACCAGAATATTAAAAAAATTAAATTATCAGAATGGCGACAAAAAATTGGTTATGTTTCTCAGGATATATTTTTAAAAAATGATACAATATTAAATAATATACAATTTTATAATGATTCAATAAGTAGAAAAGAAATTATTGAAGCAGCTAAAAAAGCTAATATTTATAATTTTATTAATAGCTTACCAGATAAATTTGATACTGTGATTGGTGAAAGAGGTATTTTGCTTTCGGGTGGGCAAAGACAGCGTATTATAATAGCAAGAGTTTTGGCTAGAAAGCCAGAAATTTTAATATTAGATGAAGCCACTAGTGCTTTGGATAATGAATCAGAATTAAAAATTCAAAAAATTATTGCTGAATTAAAAGGAAAAATTACAGTTATTATCATTGCTCATCGATTATCAACAGTAATTAATTCTGATAGATTAATAGTCATAGAAAATGGTAGAATAATAGAACATGATAGTCCAAATAATTTATTAGCTAATAAGAAATCTTATTTTTCTAGAGTTTATGATTTGAGAGAATAATAGATAAATTATTTTAAAATTAATAATTAAAATATAAAAATATGTCTTTAGATTTTTTGAAAGATAAAACAATTTTGATCACTGGTGGGACAGGTTCTTTTGGTAAAAATTTTATTAAGTATCTTTTACAGGATACAGAATTAAAAAAAATAATAATTTTTAGTAGAGATGGATTAAAGCAGTTTAATATGCAAAAAAAGTTTTCTAATGATAAAACAAAGAGATTTTATATTGGAGATGTACGAGATCTACCAAGATTAGAAAGAGCTTTTGATGGAGTGGATATTGTAGT
>JAIOTH010000156.1 GCA_021106915.1 bacterium
CCATTTGGATCGCTAAGGGTTATAATAGTATTATTATAAGTAGCACTAATAAAAGCTTTACCATTTTTAACGATGATTTTTTTCTTTTTTTTCTTTTTAACTAGTTTTTTAGGCATATTTTAAATTCTTATTAAGTTTTTTGAGCAATTGGTTTTTTGCCAGAAACAGCAAATCCCTTTTTATTTCCTCGTACTGTACGGGAATTAGTTTTAGTTCTTTGACCACGAACTGGTAAGTGTTTGGCATGTCGAAGACCACAATAAGACTTAATATCTTTTAACCTTTTAATATTAGAAAGAAATTCTCTTTTTAATTCACCTTCTACCTTATAATTTTTTTCAATAATACTTCTTAATTTATTTATTTCTTCTTCAGATAAATCTTTTACTTTAGTATCAGGGTTTATCTTAGTACTATCTAATATTTTTTCAGAAATGTTTTTTCCTATTCCATAAATATAAGTAAGAGCTATTTCAACTCTTTTTTCTTTGGGTATGTTTATTCCAGAAATTCTAGCCATATTTTTTTAGCTTATAGCTTATAGCTTATAGCTTATTAGGTTGATTGATTAGATATTGAATATTTACAATTAAAAATTTAATTATTTATCCTTGTCTTTGTTTGTGCTTTGGATTTTTACAAATACAAACTAAGCGACCCTTGCGACGGATAACTTTACAATCTCGACAAATTTTTTTTACTGATGCTCGTACCTTCATAAATTAGCTTATAGCTTATAGCTTATAGCTTATTAGGAATTTTTCCTATGAGCTAATGACTAATAGCTAGTTAATTAATATCTATAAGTTATTCTACCGTGATTCATGTCATAAGGAGTCATTTCAATCTTTACTTTATCACCTGGTAATAACTTGATTTTAAACATTCTCATTTTGCCTTTTAAATAGGCTAAAATTTCGTGACCATTATCAAGCTCTATCTTAAATTTAGCGCCAGGTAAAGCCTCTATAACTGTTCCATCAATTTCTAGGAAATTTTTGGTATTGTTTTTTTCTTTTTTTTCTTCCATTAAAAAATAATAAAATAAATAAAATTTATTCTACTTAAATATTAGATTTCTAATGTAATTTATTATCTAAGAAATCTATTTGATAAATTATAGAATAATTATAGCTTTTTTAAATTTTTTGTCAACCCTGTTTGAATAAAATTTAATTATTATTAAATTTTAATCTTAAATTTTTCAAAATTTAAATTATTCAACAGGGTCAACCCTGTTAAACAAAATTTAAGTGTAGTGTTATGAAATATAAAATATAATTACTAAAAAATAAATTAGTTAGTGATAATTTATTGTACATTTAAATTTTAATTTTATCCCCCACCTTGAGAAGGTGAGGGATAAAATTGTTTAACATGGTCAAGAGATTAAGAGAAAGGAGGAGCTAGAGAGGTCAAAAAAAATATTGAAAATTAAATTTCTTTTCTTAGTTTATCATATTCCTCAACTGACAGCTGAATATCATGAAGAATTTTTCTTAAAAGTCCGCGACTAATTTCTTTGTTGTGAATTGGAATAACCGTTATTCGTCCATTAGAATGTCGAAAAAAAACATGAAAGCCTTCAGCGTCACGTTTTACAAAATTTAATTTTAAGAGAATTTTAACGAATTTTTGAGCTTTAATTGGGATAAGTCTAGGCATAAGTTGCTTCTAAACTTTGAATACCTACAAATCTAGTTTTTTGAAAATTTTTGGATTTAACATTCATTAAACAAAGCTTTAAAACTTCTTGCAAGTTTTTTAACATTTTTGCTTGGGTTTTTCCTTGAGCATGACAACTTGGTACACTTGGTATAGAACCAATAAATATACCATCTTCATCTTGTTCAATGTAAACTGTAAAATATGTATTTTTCATCCCATTAAATATTAATTATTATTTTTTGTTTACTTTATATAAAATTATTTTTTTGTTTAATTTGATTAATTTTTTCTTTATTGTTTGATTTAACGGGATAAATAATTTTAATTTGTTATTATACTAAAATAGTATCAATTTTAGAAGAATAGAGCAAATTTGATAGGTTTTTTGGTTATTTTTTGATTTTATTATTAATATGTATTATTCTAACACAGCCTTAATTCTCCTTACTCCTGAGGAGGCAGATTGTTCCTTTTTAATTTTAAAATGACCTAATTCTGAAGTATTGTTGACATGTGGTCCACCGCAAATTTCTTTAGAAAAGTCGCTAATACTATAAACTTTAACTTGATTACCATATTTATTAGAGAATAGACCAATGGCCCCTTCATTTTGGGCTTCAGTAAGTGATTTTTCATCACAAAGTATTTTTAATTTAGCTCCAATTTTTTGATTAACTAAGTCCTCTACTTTTTTAATTTCTTCTTCAGTCATTTTTTCAGGGTGAGAAAAATCAAATCTTAGTCTTTCGGCATTTAAATTAGATCCTTTTTGTTGGACATGTTCGCCTAGTATTTGTCTTAAGGCTTGATGTAATAAATGAGTGGCAGTATGGTATTTAGTAACTATTTTTGAATGATCAGCTAAACCACCTTTAAATTTACCAGCAGAAGCAGTTCGAGATAAATTTTTATGCTTTTGAAACTCTTCATAAAACTCTTTTTCATCTATATATAAAAGATGTTTGGCTAACTCTTGATTAATCATTTCTAAGGGAAAACCATAAGTTGAATAGAGCTTAAAAGCATCTTTCGGTGTTATCGAATTTATTGCATATTGTGAAGGTTTTGGTTTTTTTTCTGGAGATAATCTTATAGCAACAGAATTATGAGCTTTATCCCTTCCTATTTTAATAAGTTTTTCTAGTTCTTTTAGTCCTTTGTCTAAAGTTTTTTCAAATTGAGTCTCTTCTTTAATTAGATTATTTAAAACTACATCTTTATTTTTGGCTAATTCTGGATAAACATCTTTCATCAAATTAATAACGATTTTAGCTATTTCAACTGTTAAATTTATATTTTGAGGAATATTCAATGATTTTCCTTGTCGGATGGCTACTCTTAATAATCGACGAACAACATATCCTTGATCTAAATTAGAAAGTACAATTCCTAAATTATCACCCATAATCATGACTGCACTACGAATATGATCAGCTACTATCCGAATTGATTTTAATTTTTCAGAATTAGGATTAGAAATATTAGCTAATTTTTTAATTTTGTCTACAATTGGAATAAATAAATCTGTTTCATAGACATTATTTTTTCCGTTTAAAATAGCTGTAGCTCTTTCTAAACCAAAACCAGTATCAATTTGAGGTTTATCTAATTTTTTATAAGTTCCGTCAGTTTCTTTATAGTAAGACATAAAAACATCATTCCAAATTTCTACATATTTACCACAAGAACAACCTGGCTGACATTTTTCAGAACATTTACCTAGTCCAGTATCAATAAACATTTCTGTATCCGGTCCACAAATACCTGATTTACCGACTGGTCCCCAGAAATTTTCTTTTTTGTTTAAAGCAAAAATTCTTTCATTTTCTAAGGCTTCAATATTTTTTAATTTAAAACATTTTTGCCAATATTCAATTGAATCAGTGTCTTTAGGAATATTTGAATCTCCTTCAAAAACAGTAATATAAAGTTTGTTTGGGTCAATATTTAACCATTTTTCAAAAGTTATAAATTCCCAAGAATATTTAACTGCTTCTTCTTTGTTATATTGTCCCAAGGGCCAATTTCCTAGCATTTCAAAAAATGTTAAGTGAGTTGTATCGCCGACACAATCAATATCACCAGTTCGAATACATTTTTGACAGTTAGCAATAGCGGTGCCAGCGGGATGTTTTTCACCCATTAAAAAAGGAATTAAGGGTTGCATGCCCGCAGTATTAAATAAAGTAGTAGAATCATTTTCCGGAATCAAAGAAGCACTAGGCAAAATAGCATGCCCTTTACTTTTAAAAAAATCTAAATATTTTTGGCGTATTTCTTTGGAGGTCATTGAGATAATGCTAGTATATTAGTATTTTTGTTATTTATGCTAGAATTGTAGCGATTTTTAAATGGAAAGTCAAAAAACTCTTAACAAGATTGTCTCAGTCAAGAGTTTTATGATTAAAATTAATGAATTTAGGCATTTAAATTTTCATATAATGCCCAAAACGTAATTGCCATTACCATGCTGGTAATGAATAAAAAGATCAAAAAAATTTTCATGATAACCTCCTATTTTTTTTATCTCCAAAGATCTTCTGTCACCCACACTAAGAACCATATTAATAAAGATATAATAATAGCTCCAGTAATTTTTAAAAATGTTCTCATTTTTCCTCCTAATTTATTATTATCATTATTTTTAATCTTTTTAAGGATTTTGTCAATCAGTGTACGCTAGTTTAGAAAATAAAAAACCCCTTACAAACGATTATAGTTTGCAAGGAGCGGTTAAAATTAATTTAATTACAGGCCGTAACCCGATAAAAGTATTTATCAGATTCATTGACGATACCATAATCAATCCAAGTTGTTGAAGAAGTAGTAATAATCGCTTCTCCAAAGTTTTCTGGATTAGTGGAGCGATAGATTTTGTAATAAGTGGCTCCCAAAACAGGTTCCCAGTTAAGTTCTACATCAAAATTATTAATAATAGTGATGTTTACAACTGGTGTGAATAATTGTTCACTAGATTCATAACAGCCCATATCAATACTATTTCCATAGTATTCTCCAGATTGGACATCAACAATGGTTTCCCCTTCTGATGATTGAAAAAAAAGAGTGCCAGTATCAATACACGGAGAATTGGAAGACAGATAATAATTGTAGTTGTTTGGGTCAATAAATAAGGGATCTTGACTAATACTTTCGTCAATATCCTGACTCCCGCTAAGAACGGTACAATTTTCAATATCAGAGTTGCGAATTAATAGCGATCCGTCACTTCCGGGATGAGAGATTATGTCATTTCCCCAAGAAATGGAATTAATAAATATTAAATCACAATCAGCATGAGTGTAAATTCCTTCTCCCTCTCCTTCTCCGTCTGAAAAATTATTGACTATGTCAGAGTTAATAATTCTAGTTTCGTTAAAAATGGTATATATTCCACCACCTCTGCCGGTACTAGTAATGTGATTATCTCTAATCAAGCAATTTGTAATTTTTAACAATCCAGAAGTTTCTGGATTTCCATAACTTTCAATTCCAGCTCCATCATTAGGAGCTGTATTCTTATAAATTATAGTTTCTTCAATTTTTATTTGATTAAAGGATAAAAAATGCAAACCACCACCACTGTATGTGGCAATATTTTCGCCAATGTGACATTCAGATATGTCGACATCAGATCCACTTGTGAATATTCCTCCTCCAATAGATCCTGAGTTCCAAAGAATATAGGAATTTGATAGTTTACAATTAGAAAATCTAATATCAATTCCTCCCCCACTGCTATTAGCAGTATTGCTAGATATTTGGGTATTGATAATTTTTTTGTTTTCCGTATCCCCGTTATCACAGTGGCTAATTCGAATTCCAGCGCCGAGATTGCTTACTAAATTTTCATGTACTAAACAATTTTCAATTGTAAATTGTTCACAATTTTCCAAATCAATACCGCCTCCTCTGGCAGCAGAATTACTTCTGATAGCACAATATTGGAATTTGATATTAACATTTGGATTAGATCCATTCAGATACACTCCTCCACCATCATTAGGGCTGGTGTTTAAGTTGATAGGAGTGTAACTAATATACGAATAGGTTGGCCAATCTAAAAATATTCCTCCACCATGATGACCAGCTATATTTTCGTATACGCCACCATTGTGAAAATTTAAAGCAGCATTATCAACATAAATACCGGCTCCTTGGTAGGCTGTATTACCTTCTATGTAAGTATCTATAAAATAAACGCTGGCATTATCAGTAATATAAGCTCCTCCACCATTACCAGATGTATTGTTTGATGATATTTCATTGTCAAACTGAATCTGTACATTGGAATTTTTAACATAAATTCCTCCGCCATAGTCGTCAGATTGATTGCTAGTAATTTTTGTTCCACCTATTGAAGTGTGAGAATTTTCAATAATAGCAATTCCTCCACCACGATTGGCGGTATTGTTTTTGATAATCAGATCAGCAAGAGTGAAGTAAGCATTTTGACAAAAAATTCCTCCGCCATGAGTTTCTTCTAGACCTCTAGAAGCGTTACCATTTTGAATAGTAAAACCTCTTAATGATGTTTGAAAATCAGAAGTATTTTCAACAATTATTACATTTCCGTTTCCACTTCCATCAATAATTGTATTTTGAATATACATTGGGTCTTGTGTAGTATAGTATAAAGAAGTTACCAGAATGTTTTTTTCCAAAAAATCAACGTTTTCTAAGTAAGTTCCGGGATAAACTAGAATAGTATCTCCATCAGTAGCTGTCATAATTGCTAATTGAATAGATTGAATCCAGCCAGGTTCTTGATTGTTTACTGGAATTACTAAACTAAATAAGTTACTTACCATCATTAGAACTAAGATTAATCCTATTGTTAATTTTTTCATTTTAAGCCTCCAAGCTTTTTACCTTTTAAAAGGTATTTTGGTTTGTCCTATTAAATTTATTAATTATTTAACAGGGTTAACGATTTTAATTTGGATAAATTATTCATCCACATTACACATTTTATTTTTTTACCAAAAAGGTAATAATTTTTTTCAAAGAGCGATTTAATAACCTAACATTTTTTTATTGTAAAGTCAATAATTAATCCTTTATTTTAAAATTAACTTATTAAGTCGGAAATTTTAGAAAAAAAGACAGACCTAGAGAAATTACTAGGTCTGTAATATTTATGATGTTGCTATTTCAGCATCATCATTTTTTTGGTTTCAACATAACTATCCGTTTTTAATTTATAAAAATAAATTCCGGAAGTTACTTTTTTGCCATTGTCATTAGTTCCATTCCATATTGCGGAATGTTTTCCAGTTGGTAGCTGGTCATTTACTAATGTTTGAACTTTCTGTCCTTTGATATTATAGATTGTGATTTTTATTTCACCAGCTTGGGCTAGTGAAAAAGAAATCGTTGTTTCTGGATTGAAAGGATTTGGATAGTTTTTGTGGAGTTCTGTTTGAATTCCAGGAATTTCTTCGGGCTCTGAACTAGTAGAAGAAGTTTCGATGTATGCGGCTTCAATTTTAAAGTTATCATATTCTTCCGCTGGAATTTCTTCTGGAATTGTAAATACAAATTCAGATCTGTCAGAAAGAACTCTAATAGGTTCTAAAGATCCTATCTCATATACTCCAATTCCTTCTCTTCCAGGAGTCTCAAACAGTGTTTGTTCCCAAATCTCCCCATTTGGATATATATAGGAGATATGAGCGATGTTAGCGTCTTCTATCGTATTAATGCTAATAGTATGACCAACATAGGTTGTATCCGTAATATTCACTATGTAATTAGGACTATCATAGGTCCATGGTTCGTTAATTCCATAACCATCAGGATTGTTTTGAATATACAAATCCCCTATAGTCAAAGATCCTTTAAATATAAAGGCCGAACGATCCATGTTGTCCATACCTTCTGGATTACATCTGGTGTGATACAAGGTTTCGGCACCCATTATATGTAGAGATACTTTTGTGTCATCTAATTCATTTTTGACACCATCGCCGTTAGTATCTCCCCTGATGGCGTTATTACACACAGTAGTTATTTGACCATAAATATCTTGTAAAAAGATATTTCCGTCCGCATCAATAACTGTTATATTGCTATAGTTAGAGATGTGACCAATCTGACCAATGAACATATTGTTGTAATAGTTAGAATGTAGTATGTCACTTCCATTTAATCCAGGTTGGTTATTTATTACAGTCCATGTAAAGAAAGCATTGCCATGGTTTCCGTAGTATTCTACAACGTCTCCTCTGGATTTTAGATACCCACTGACATTATAATTAACATTTTCCGGGATTGGAGATATCCAGTTTTCGTTGGAGATTCCCACCAAAGAATTTTGGTAAGAGTTCCAGGGGTTTCTTTCTATGAAGAAGTGAGATTCATTTCCTTGTCCCGGAAAGGTAAATACACTATCAACTTGATCTACGTCTATGTAACAGAAACTAGAAAGTATTTCAAACATGTCATAGTTCGGATTTACTTCTCCTTCAGCCAATGTAGTTGATATATAGATTTCCGTAGTAGCGATGTTTCCGGAGGGATCCTCTATTTCGAAATAATGATCATAACTTGTCTCATAATCTAAAAGAAACCCACCTAGCTTGTAAGTATCAAAAATATAATAACTTCTGTGTTCATCAACAATCGGTTCAAAACCATTGATATACCATCTTACGGTTGAATATTGAGCAACTCCTAATCTAACTTCAATGTTACGAGAAGTAGTTTGTATACTGTAGATTTGAAATTCCGGGGGGTCATTATCTTCTACAATAACTTCATTCCCAGGAAACGGATTCTCAAGTGTAATGTAATTTCCGGCCACTTCAATAGCTGATAGAGAAAATTGAAATTCTCCAGCTTCATATGGAGTAACCATTATACTAATATTCTGAATGTTAGTTCCGATAGAAAAATCATCATTATCGAATGAAATAACAATGCTTTGATTCAAGGCATTGTAATAAACATCGCTTGTCTCAATCTCTTGACCATCTACATAAAATTCTAGATGATCTAAAGCTGCTACATTGTAATCATTCGGAACCAATGTTAACGAATTAACGGGATTTTCATGGTTAGAACTGATATCGAAATCCGTCAGTTCGAATGGTTCATAAATTTCCGTAATAACATTTTCTACGTTTGGTGTGATAGTCAGTTCTGTTGGCATTGCTGTATAAGGACTTTCATAACATCCTCTGTCCACCATATTTCCATTCCAATCACCAATCAAATAATTCATTCCGTTCCATTCAAAATAATTAGTTCCGGTATCAATACAAGGAGAGTTTTCAGAGAGCTGGTAGTTTTCTGCAAACAAAGGATCTGTACTTAAATTATGTTCACCATATTCTAAGTCACAATTGTCGTCAATAATATTTCCAATGTCTGAGTAATCAATTGTTAATTGATTGGTATCAAAAACATAGCAACTAGCTACATTATTTTCCCAGATAATCGAATTAATGATGTACATTTGACTGCCGGAAGTGAGATAAATTCCCCTGTTATTAGGTGATCCATTAAAGGAAACAGTACAATTTTGAATTAATCCATTGCTATCATGGAAATAAATACCACCAGTATTTTCATTAGCTGTGTTTCCAGTAATTTGAGAATAAATGATCTCAGTATGACTGTTGTTGCTCCAAATTGCTCCACCTCGAATAGAGCTGTTGTCTAGAATTTTGGTTTCATCAATTTTTATTTCAGATTGATTAAAATAAATTCCACCACCTTCGTAGCCAGTATTACATTCAAATGTAGAGTTAGAAATATCTCCAGTACTATGTTCGAAACAAATCCCGCCACCTTTAGCTGTGCTTCCAAAAGCGTTATTACCATAAAAAGTGACATTTTGAAAATAACCTTCAGTTTCGTCACACATCCAAATTCCACCACCTTTATTGCTAGCTTCGTTATGTGAAAAAGTGGTATTACTAATACTAACTGGTGCGGAGCTAGTGGAAGCTAATCCACCACCTTTAACGCCCGAATTTAAAGTTAATTCTGATTCGCTAAGGTCTAGAGCAGATACTTGAAGATAAATTCCGCCACCATAAACTCCTTCGTTATTGGCAATTATTGCATCTAAAATATGTAAACTTGAATAAGATGCACTTATTCCGCCACCGTAATTACTAGAATTGTTATTTCGAATAATATTCCCAAAATTTATTTCTAAATTAGAGGAGATAGCATAAATTCCACCACCATGGCCAGATGAAATATCATCTATGACCTCATTGTTTTCGATGGTGCAATTATTGATATTAGCACTAGAGCCATCTAAAAGAAAAATTCCACCACCATAAGTAGCAGTATTGTCTTTAACATTTAACCAGGCTAATTGAGGGTGAGCTTGGAAAATATATATTCCACCGCCACCATTTGCCGGATAATTACCACTTGCATTTCCATTTTGGATAGTAAATCCAACCAAAGCAGTATCATATCCTTCATCATTTTCTAATTTAACTACGCTGCCATTTTGATTTCCATCAATGATGGTAGTGTCGATATAACCAACATCTCCATTTAAATAAATTAGAGAAGTGACCATAATGTTTTTCCCACTGAAATTTATATTCTCAATGTATAGTCCAGGTTGGACTAATACAATATTACCATCAACAGAAGCATCAATTCCTTCTTGAATCGTTGCATAATCTTCCGGAATATTAATGATACTATTACTCATTAAATTTCCTTCAATAGGAGGATCACCAATAACATTCGCGATTGTACCAGTATTAACACCTCGACAAGTTATGTCATCAAGTGATTCAACAATAAATCCTAATGATGTCTCTCCAGCATTAATCAATATTACATTTAACCGAAAGTTTCTAAGTGTCCCGGATTCTACAATAATGCTATCGTTATTAACATAAAAAGGATGACAAATGATTTGAGTATCATCACCTTCAATAGCGAATGATCCTGCGTAGATTCCATCTGCTAAGAGTTCCACACCTATAATATTACTATTTAAATGTGTTCCTATTTTAGTGAACACTAGTTCTTGTATTTCTTGTGTTTCTTCTCCTTCTGATACGGCTAAACTAATTTCGATCATTGAATTAGTTCCATTGCATAATGGTGCTGCTGGTGGATTATTAGATCCTAATCCAGCATAAATATTTTGACCGAATAAACTTCCAGCAATCATCAAGATTGCTACTACGAACAATAAATCTCTTCTCATCTTAAGCCTCCTAAGCTTTTTACCTTTTTAAGGTATTTTGGTTTGTCCTATTAAATTTATTAATTATTTAACAGGGTTAATGGTTTTAATTTGGATAAATTACTTATCCACATTACACATTTTATTTTTCTTACCAAAAGGTAACAATTTTTTAAAGAACAAAGTAAATACTTAAATTAGTATTTAAATAGACCTTAAGTATCTGGATAATATAGCATTTTTTGATTATAAAGTCAATAGTTGCTGATTTTTTGATTTTTAAAAGCTATATTATTCTTTTCTATTACCTATAACGAAAGATAATTAAAAAAATTACATCTTTGAATATGTAATTATATATATAACACTAAAGAATATTAAAAATAAGCTAAACAATAATCCCTCCGCCTAAACATTTCTTTTTTTGGTATAAAACTGCAGATTGACCAGAAGTAATAGCTCTTTGTTTTTCTTTAAAAATTATTTTATACTGCTTTTCTTCTTGATAAACAGTACATTTTTGGTCTGCTTGGCGATAACGAGTTTTAATATTGCATTTTAAAGGTAATTTAGGTTTTTTAGATATCCAATGAATATCTTGAATAAAGCAATTATCAGTGAATAATTCCTCTGACCAAGATCCTTTAGCTACAATTAATTGATTTTTTTTCAAGTCCTTTTTTATAACAAAATAAGGAATACCACCACCAATACCAATTCCCCTTCTCTGACCAATAGTATAATACCAAACTCCTTCATGCTCACCAATTTTTTTGCCTTCAGTAGTAATGATATCTCCTTTTTTTGGTTTAATATGGGTTTTTAATAATTCTTTGATATCTACTTCGCCAATAAAACAAATACCTTGAGAATCGGGTTTATTAGCACTAGGTAATTTAGTTTCTTGGGCTATTTTTCTGATTTGAGGCTTAGTATACCCTCCAATTGGAAATAATGTTTTAGAAAGTTGTTTTTGGTTTAAAGTGTATAAAAAATAAGATTGGTCTTTATTTTTGTCTTTTCCTTTAATCAAATGATAGCCATTTTTATTTTTTTTTATTTGAGAATAATGTCCAGTAGCAATTTTATCAGCTCCTAATTTTAGGGCTTTTTCCAAAAATATTTTAAATTTAATTTCTTTATTACACATGATGTCAGGATTAGGAGTAATACCTTTTTGATAACCTTCAAATAGATAATCAACTACTTTTTTTTTGTATTCTTTTTCAAAATTTAAAGTATAAAAGGGGATATTTAGATATTGAGCGACTCGCAAGGCATAATCTCGATCCTCTTTCCAAGGACATTTAAAATTACCTAAATCACTAGACCAGTTTTTCATATAATAAGCAATAACATTATATCCTTGTTTGATTAACAAAAAAGCGGCGACCGAAGAATCTACACCACCACTTAATCCTAAGGCAACTGTTTTTTTATTATTAGACATATTAATTAATTTAATTTCTACTAAACAAATCGAGAGCTTGTTGTCATTCCGGGCTTGACCCGGAATCTCGAGATCCTGAATAAACTGAAATCCTGAATCAAGTTCAGGATGACAGCTAGTCGAGCTTAGTTCGACTAATAATACGAATTATTTGTGTATTAGTATTATTAGTACCATTCATATATTGGTAAAAGTTAAGTATATTGGTATCGTTTATTTATATTCAAACATTTCATGTTTCAAAGCTACTTTTTGACCTAAATCTAAACGAGAGTCAGAAACTGCATATAATGTTACTAATAGATCGCCAGTTTTGACTTTATCGCCAGCATGAACATGAAAATATAGTCCAGCTTCTTTAATTCGTGGATTACCTAAAGCTCGAGCTAATTCAAAAATTCTTTTATTGTGAATAAGATTAATAGTTCCTGACTGAGGAGCTCGGTATTCATAAGTTTTATTACCTGGTTTTAAATCACTAGATTTAATATTTTCGTTACCACCTTGATTTTTAACAATTTCTTGAAATTTTCGATAAGCCTGCCCGCTCATTAAAGTTTTTTTAGCTAAATCATATCCCTTTCCTGGTTTAGCTTTTTCAACAGCTTCTAATAATTTACCAGACATTTTTAAGGCATCTTCCTCTAATTGTAAAGATTTTTTTTTATCTTGTTCATAAACCATTAAAAATTCTTGGCATTCCAAAATCGGTCCGACAGCATTTCCATCCATATCTCGAATTTCTCTTTTATAAATAACAACATTAATATCAAATTCTTTACCTAAAGTTTCAAATTTAGTTTTTACTTCATTAAATTCTTCATCAGTAATTTTTGCTCCAATGCCAACTGGGACATCAAAGATAACAGTATTTACTCCTTGAGCTATTTTTTTAGCTAAAATACTGGAGACAAATTTATCAATTGATTCAATTCCAATAGTTTTTTGAATTTTAATAATTTCATCATCAGCTGGTGCTAAATCTAAACCACCACCCCAAACCATAAAAGCACCAGATTTTTCAATCATTTCTTCTAATTGTTCTTTTTTAAAGGACATGGGCATAATCACTTCTAACATGTCAGTAGTAGCACTAGCACTTGTGACAGCTCGAGTAGATGTATTTGGAACTATAATACCATTAGCAGCAATAATTGGGATGATTAAAGGAGTAATTCCTTTCCCAGCTACGCCTCCAATAGAATGTTTATCGGCTGTTATTCCTGTAAATTTTAAAATTTCTCCAGTCATAGCTAGGGCTTTGGTCATGTGTTTTATTTCTTCATTGTCAAAGCCAGGACAATAGCCGGTAGAAATGAATAAAGTTTTGAAAATTTTTGATAAATGTCCACTAGCAATATCTTTCATAATGACATGAAAATCTTCATAACTTAATTTTTTACCAGATAATTTTTTACGAATTGCTTCAATAGCTTCGGATTTATTAAAGAGTTTCATTTCAGCAATAGCATCATCTTCAATGCCATATTTTTGCCAAATATCTTCATAAATACCAATCTGTCCCTCTTCGACAAAATCATTGGTGGTATCAATTACCACAATAATATGTTTTTCAACATTGTCGATTTTTAATTCCACTCGATCTCCTCTATTCAAACCAATGCCAAATTGTTCAGCATCTTTGTCGTTAATTAGACAAATTAAATTATCACCAGAAGTGATATCTAGTTTTTTTGCTTTTAAAAAATAAGACATAAAATTAGTTATTAGGTATTAATTATTAGCTTACCTGTCTGCATGCCTACATTACATTTCGGCATGTAAACCGACAGGCAGGTAGAGATTAAAGATTTTTTAATCATTATAAGTTAAGTTCTAATAGATAATTTAATTTTATAGCATAGCGACAAAAAGTCAAAAAAAACAACCCTTCCTAGATCGATTAGATTTTGGGAAGGGTTGAGGGAGTGATGAGTGGCTGAGTGGAAAAATACACCACTCATCTGTATTTGCGAGCTGAAAAGCAAGACCTGTCACAAGACAGGTAGGAGGCAAAAGCTCGCTGGGATTTTTTTTGTCAAATTCCTCCAAAGTGATTGAGAGAAGCTAAGAATTGTTTTTTTGAGTTGTTTATTATTTTTGCTTCGTGGTCGCTTCTCTCAATCTATATATATGAATTATCATATAAAAATATTCTATAGTATTTAAAAATTTTGTCAACCCTGTTAAACAATTTTATCCTTTCAGGGATAAAATTAAAATTTAAAATATATAATAAATCATTACTAATTAATTTGTTTTTCTAGTAATTATATTTTATATTTCACAACAGTGTCCTTAAATTTTATTTAACAGGGTCAACCCCGTTAAAGAATTAATTGTTCTAAAGATTTATTTAACAGGGTCAAGGCTAACGATTTTAAATTTGATATTTTTGGTCATATTCCGGGATAATAGTTTCAATATTTTTATTTATAGCTTCAGCTAATTTTTTATTTTCCAGTTCTTCGCCATGCATAATAAATACTTTTTTTAAGTCTTTGATTTTATTTAACCAATTTAATAATTGTTGGTGATCAGCATGAGTAGAAAAAGAGCCAGTTTTAGTTATTTGGCAATTAACATCTATTGTTTTATCATGAATAATTACACTTTTAGCTCCTTCAATTAATTCTCTACCTAAAGTACCTTGAGCTTGGTAAGACATAAAAAAGACGTGATTATTAGGATTGCTGAGATTACGTTTAAGGTGATGAGGAATTCTACCGCCAGTACACATGCCACTGCTAGCTAAAATTATTTTTGGACTACGAGCTGTATTGATTTTCATTGATTCATCACGAGTTTTGGTAAATTTTAGATTAGGAAAATCAAAAATATTATCACCAGATTTTAATAAAAATTCAGCCTCTTGATCATATAGATTATCATATTTTTGATATATTCTAGTAGCTCTAATAGCCAAAGGACTGTCAAAAAATACAGGAATTTTAGGAATTATTTTATTTTCTACTAAATGATTAAGTTGGTATAAAACTTCTTGGGATCTTTCCATGGCAAAAACAGGCATGATTAAAGTAGCTCTTCTTTTAATATTGTCTAGAATAATATCTTTAAATATTTGAGCTCCTTTTTCTTTTGATTCATGTAAACGACCACCATAAGTTGATTCAATAAATAAAATATCTCCTTTTTTTATAAAATCAGGATCAGCAATAATCGGAGCTGGTGGATTACCTAAATCTCCGGAGAAAATTAATTTTTTAGTTTCCTTTTCATCTTGTAACCAGATTTCAAAAATACTGGATCCTAGAATATGTCCAG
>JAIOTH010000049.1 GCA_021106915.1 bacterium
AAACTATCCCCTATTATGTCCGGATTAATAGACTCATTAGAGATATTCCTTCTGAATCAATTATAGCTGGGAATAAAATTACTAACCTTAGACAAACAATTCAAAACGAATTACATAAAAAAAACAAACAATGTAAATGTATTCGTTGTCGAGAAATTAAAAACCAATCCGTTAAACTTACTGATGCTAAATTATTTATTGAAAAATATGAAGCTTCCGATGGTCTAGAATATTTTATTTCTTATGAAAGCAAGGAACAAAATAAATTATATGCTTTTCTCAGACTAAGATTTAATAATAACTCCCTCGGCTGTAGTACTACGGGCGAAGCTAAAGATAACTTTATCCCTGAACTAAAAAATTGTTCAATTGTGCGAGAAATTCATGCTTATGGTAAATTAATTCCTCACCATCAAAAAACAAAATCTAAAACTGGAGCACAACATTTAGGATTTGGCAAAAAATTAATGTTAGAAGCTGAAAAAATATCTCAAAAAAATGGCTATAAAAAAATTGCTGTTATTTCTGGAATTGGAGTTCGGGAATATTATCGGAAATTAGGATATAGGTTGGAAGGGACATATATGATAAAACAATTAACTTCTAAACTATAATTAAACTGATTGTTTTGATTCGTCTGATTGAATGCAAATACGAACTATGATTAAACTGATTAAATTTAATCATAACTTATCAGATAATCAAATTAATCCTAGTTTAGACAATAAAAAAACTACTCGGATTATTCCGGGCAGTTTTTATTTTTATTTTTTTCCTACTTTTCTGAAAAATTTCATAATAAAATATGTAGTAATTGCTGAAAATATATATAAACAAATTACAGCCATAACTATCTCTTTATTATTAATAATATCGGCCAAAGAAAGGCTTGTGCTTTGAGCATCAGCAATAGCTAAAATCAAGATCAAAATAATAAAACTAGGAACAATTATACCTTGAGCACTCATGATAATAAAAATAGGAACCAATAAAAATTTTAAAAATATAGAAAATGAGTATAATCGCCTTTCTTTTTCATAAATATTCCATATCCATACTGCCAACAAAAATCCATTCAGCAAAGATGCTATATATACAATTAAACATTCCCAACCAAATCTTTTTAATGAAACCAGCTTTGCCTCTACATCTAAATTATTCGTCCACAAAAATAATTTAAATTCTTTAACAACTGGTGAAAATAATTTAATAGGTTCAGCACAATCATAAACTGTAAATATCTTTCCTGGGCTTTTAATAGTTTCAGAATGCCAATAATCCGACACATCAAACTTGTGTTTAATATTGTAAAAAATAGTATCTTTTACAATAATTCTCTGATTCCCTTCTATTTTTGTAGAATATTTTATAAAAGGAAAAATTTTATTATTTTCTACAATGTTACTTTTTTTAGCTAAAGCTAAGAAGAATACAGATCCTAAAATTAATATCAAAATCAGCTTCTTCATCTTTCCTCCCTTATATTTATTTAATTTTCAATTTTCCGTTATTCGTTATTCGTACCTAGATTCCCTCCACCTTAAAACAATAATATGCTTATGTCAATAAAATAAAATGAAAAACTCAAATAATTTACTAGAACTTTTTTTATTAAATACATATCTAACTCCCCTCTCCTGGCTAGGAGAGGGGTTGGGGGTGAGGTTTTAGACCAAATGTGCTAAAATTATAAATAATAAGTCTAATTAACTAATTCACCCCCACACCTATCTTGATTTTATGTACTATGTTTATATAATTAAAAGTAAGAAAGATAATTTATTATACACTGGATCCACAAAAGATTTAAAAAAAAGATTTGATTTACATAACAAAGGGAAAATAATCTCAACAAAAAACAGGATTCCTTTTGAATTAATATATTACGAAGCTTATAAGAATGAAAAAGAAGCTCGTCAAAGAGAAAAAAATCTCAAATTAAAGGCTAATGCCTTTAGACAATTAAAATTAAGAATTAAACTTAGTCTTCAAGACTAGGTGTGGGGGTAAAAAAATTATGTTCAACAAAAAATTAGAAATTTTACTTTTAGTAGTATTCTTGCTAGGCTTTTCTGCTTTAGCAGTTAAAGCTGAATATGCTACCAGTAATACCAGCATTGAAATCAGCACTCAAGCTCAAATCAAAAATCTAATTTACCGTTCCACTGAACCGCTTCTCGGAATTTATGAGCTAAGTTATCGATTTGGAGATAAGATGCTTGCCGTTCATTCTGTTACTATTAATTCTAAAACAGAATTAGAAAAATATGCTCAGCGAGTGGGAAATGGTGATGGCCATATTTTGATTGGTGGTCAAACCAAATTGAGCGAGGGATTTATTAAAGATCCGAGCTCCAAAACAGTTTATTATATTTACCCCGGAACTCAAATAATGAAACGGATTATGAGTGAAAAAGCTTTCCGTCGCTTAGCTAAAATTAATGATAATCAAAAAATAAATTGGGATTTAGTAAAAAAGATTTCTTCCGCTAGTTTTAATCAATTAAAAAATTATAAAATAGAAAATTACAGTGGCTATGAATTTGAATATGGTGCTGGTGATGTTACTAAAGGCGACATCATTAAAGCTAAAAATAGTAATAAAGTTTATTTTATTTCTAAGGATAACAAAAGACAATGGATTCGAACTGAAACTGACTTTAATAAATTAAAACTTGATTGGAAAAATCTAAAAGTTTTATCAGAAACTGAAATTGAAAAAATTGATGATGATGGAACAGTAGAAGTTGAAGTTAGTGATGATGATACAAATACAACAGATGTTCAAGTTATTAAAATAAGCGCTAATGGAACTCAAATCACTTGGGAAACTGATGGTTATTCTACCAAAGGTTATAAATTAGTTTGGTCAAAAAATTCTTTGCCAACTTACCCTACTCGTTCCGGAGATAAATATCAATATTTTAGTAATCCAGATACTAATTCAGCTAGTGTTTATAGCTTTAACGATGAATCTGGAACTTATTATGTTCGAGTTTGTGAATATTTAGGTGGCGCTTGTGGGGTTTATTCTAATCAGATTGAAGTAGAATTGTAGATTAAAAATTATTAAAACATAAAGCAGGATTAATTCTAATCCTGCTTTTTTATAATTATTTTTTAAAAATTCAATTAATTTATTTCATAGGCAAATTTATGAATAAATTAACTACTTTTTTCCGAATTTCTTTCCCATTAACTAAATCAGGAATCATTGGTATCAAAGTTTTTCCTAAATCCGCTACCAATTCTTTACTCGGAAAATCATTTTGCTTCATTAAATCAATTTTTTTTGCCTCAATATGCAAAAAATTTTTACTCTCCTTATAATTCAAAAGAGTCTCTTGGATATACTGAGGCATCAATCTCTCATGAGCTTTATTTATGTCAACTAGCATCTTTCCCTCCCTTATATTTATTTTTTATATTACTAATAATATTTAATATTTCATCTTGAGAATATACTTTTCCGCCAATAGTAGTCTTAAATTTAATTTCTTTACGTTTGTCTTCTAAGGCTATTAGAGAATCTAAACCAAATTCTTTAATGTCTTCTTCCATTTTGATATTAAAACTATTATCTAAATCCTCTAATTTTCCATCCAATAAAGTATCATCAATTAAAATCTTATTTTTTAAATAAAGCTTCAACTTTCTAACTTCTAATTCAATCTCTTTAATCATTTCAATTCCTTTTTCCGAACGATTTAAGGCTAATAAATGTTCCTTTAATCTAATATTCTGATCTGTAGAATCAGAATTACGCTCACTCTGAGCAATAACGGTTTTAATAACTCGAGTATTAGTAGCTTCTTTTAATTTAAAAATTATGTTTTCTAGGTCAGCTTCACTAATTTTATTATTATCAATAGCAAAACATAATTCATCACCACCAACTAGAGAAATAACCAACCCATCATCATTTAATAATTTACCATCTTGATATTCACTAATAATGTCCGCTGCCTTTTTCCTAATCTCTTGCAATCTTTTTGTAATAAAATCATCAGCCTCTACGGAAACATCTTCAATATTTTTTTCTCCACTACTAACATCTTGCAATAACTCCTCATATTTCAATAATTGATCCACACCAATATCCAAGACATCTAAACTTAAATAAGTACAGTGATCAATTTTAATAGCCTCACTTTCGAATAGATCATTATTTATAAAACGCGGATCTTTTTCATTGCTTTGCAACTTTTTCTTAACTTGCAAATATTTTTTTTGATCCTTATTATTTAGAGCTTCTTTAAATTCATTGATCTCAACTAATTCTTCTTTAAATTTTTCTCCAGCATCACTAGGAAATGGCTTAATAAAATCAACTATATTTAAAGCTTCTTTATAGTCAACCAATTTTCTTAATATTTCTCTTTGAGATTCATCTTGAGGTTCAAATTTTTCTTTTCGAACATCTCGTAATAAACTTTTATTTATTTTAAATTTACCTTGATTGGTTTTCAAAAATATATTAAAACTATAACCATCTTGATTGACAATTTGATTACCACTGGCAATTATTTCATTTCTAATGATATCAATTTTAGCGACAGATTCCTGCAACTCACTTTCTGAAAAAAACCTTCCTCCACCCTCATTTTTTGAATCATTAATCTTAGCAGCTTGTAAAGATTGCGCTAAAGATAAAATTTTATTTTTAATATCATCTTCCTTTACTTCTGATACCCCACAATTTACTTTGAACCCTTCTCTTCGCAAATCAATTTTAAAATATTCAATATTATCAACTTTCTGTTCATCATTATTCTTCCGAGCCTCTGCTAAAGCTAAATCTAATTGTTTATTGATTTCTTCTTCCATTTGATTATCGACTTCCTGATGAATAAAATCTAGTAAATCAGATAAATTAATTCCTTGTGTAATTTCTTGAGGGATCTTATAAACTCCATACTTGAAATTTTGATCTAAATTAAGATCATCGAGATTAGAAAATTTTTGCGTCCATTCTTCATTATTTTCAATCATCTTTATTATTTGAGAATTAAAAGCTTTATTCGCAGATTTTCTTCTCTTAGCAATGATAGTATCTGTTCTTTGGGGTCCTAAAATATGATCATTTAAATTCTTAATATTTAAAAAACTATCACTAGGAGTTAAAACTGTTAATACTTGATCACCTTCTTCTAAATTATTCATAATCTTTGCCCAAGATCTTCTTTCCAAAATTGCTGCTATCATTACAAAATCTTCTTCTTTTATTTCAGTTTTACCATCTCCTAAAATATCTAAAATCTAAGCAAATTTAATATTCCTCTTTGCTCTAGCAAAAATAATAGGGTCGATATCCTTTAGATCATTTTTCTTTGTTGAAACTTCTGGTGCTGATTTTTTTTGATCTCGAATAATAGAATCATTATCTTTTTTTAAAGATTCTTTTTCATCATTCTTTGTATCGAACTCAACTTGATAATTTGGACCTTCAGACATATAATTTTATTTAATTAACTATTTACAGTATAGCAAAAAAAGAATAAAGTCAATAATAAATACGGAATACGAATTACGGGATACAGAATACCAATCTTTATCTAAGCTCTGTGGTAAACGAATAATATCTGATTTTTTATAATTAATTCCCACAAACAAAAAATATCCCTTCAACTCAAATTAAGAACTAAATAATCTTGTGAAAAAAACAGACAATGTTATACTAATGATACGAATAGATGATACTAATACCTGCCAGCAAGCAGGCAACTTTTAACTTTATAACTTTCACCCTGTTAAAGAATCAATTATTTCAATGATTTATTTAACAGGGTAAACTAAACTCATATGATTAATAAAAAAGATAACGATTTATTTGAATTAATTAACCGAGAACTTGGTCGACAACAGGATGGCTTAGAAATGATTGCTTCGGAAAATTATGTTTCTGAAAATGTTCTGAAAGCTATGGGATCAATCTTAACTAATAAATATTCCGAAGGTTATCCGGGAAAAAGATACTATGGTGGCAATGAATTCATCGATCAAATTGAAAATTTAGGACAAGACTATGCCAAAAATATCTTTAAAGTTGATCATGCTAACCTCCAGCCTTATTCTGGTTCACCTGCTAATCAAGCCGTTTACTTTGCTCTTTGTGAACCTGGCGACAAAGTAATGGGTTTTAATCTTTTATATGGTGGGCATTTAACTCATGGCTGGAAAGTAAATTTTAGTGGCAAATATTATGATTCTGTCCAATATACAACTGACAAAGATGGTTTTTTAGACTATGATGCTATTGAAGCAATGGTTAAAAAAGAACAACCTAAATTAGTTTTTGTGGGAGCAACTGCTTATTCTCGAATCATTGATTTTGAAAAATTAGCTCAAATAGTTCATGCTGAAAATGCTTTTTTAATTGCTGATGTCGCTCATATTGCAGGATTAATTGCTGGTGGTATGCATCCTTCTCCAGCTGGTCACGCTGACGTTATTACCACTACCACTCATAAAACATTACGCGGTCCCCGAGGAGCCATGATTATGTGTGATGGTGATAAATCTAATCCAGTTAAAAAACCAGAAGATGTAATTGGTTGGAAAGAATCTAAACATAATTTACCATCTTATATTGACCGAGCAGTTTTTCCAGGATTACAAGGCGGTCCTCATAATCAAACTACTGCTGGTATTACCCAAGCTTTATTTGAAGTGCAACAACCAGAGTTTAAGGAATATGCCGAACAAATTGTTAAAAATGCTCAAACTTTGGCTGAAGAATTAATGAACGCGGGATTAAAAATAATAACTGATGGCACTGATAATCATTTAATGTTAATCGATGTTAGTCCTTTTAAAATTAGTGGTTCCGAAGCGGAAACTGCTTTAGAAAAGGCTATGATTACAGTCAATAAAAACACTATTCCTTTTGATCCTCGTTCACCATTTGATCCATCAGGAATTAGAATTGGTACTCCAGCTTTAACTTCTCGAGGCATGAAAGAAGAAGAAATGAAACAAATTGGGGAAATGATTGTTAAAGCTTTAAAAAATAATAATGATAATCAAGTTTTAGAAAATATTAAAAAAGAAGTGAAAGACTTATGTGATCAGTTTCCTCTTTATCAAAAAATAAAATATTAATAGATAATGAACAAAAAAACCAAAATTGTAGATGGTTTAGCAATTGCCAAGCAAATAAAAAAAAAACTAAAATTAGAGATTATAAAAAATAAATTATCTCCATCTCTGGCTGTTATTTTAATTGGAAATGATTCTGCTTCTCAAATTTATGTTAATTTAAAAGAAA
>JAIOTH010000143.1 GCA_021106915.1 bacterium
TAGTAGTGATCCAAATTATGATAGTTATTCTTTAACTAATATTACTTCTACAATTACAGATAATGATACGACCCTTGGTGGTTCTGGTGGAGGAGTTCAAATAAGCCCACCACCAACTGAAGGAAGTGGAGAAAATGAAGAGAATATTCCAATGCACGAAACTAAATCAATTGGTAGTCTTGATTCAAGTGGTTATAATGTTTCAATGTATATCGAATCCACAGTTGAATTTAGTGCTCCTGTTAGTAGTGCTGGTTCAGCTCAAAGTCATAGCTTAAAGGTTATTAATTTAGATTTACTTAACAATGTAGTTACTGTGCTCATTCAGTCTGATCCAATAACATTGACTTTGAGTTTAGATGAGATTAAATATGTAGATTTAGATAACGATGGAATTGATGATTTAGAAGTTAAATTTGTAGATTTAGTGGCTAATCGAGTAGAGGTAACTATTAAGTCATTAGATATACCTATTGATCAACCAGTGGTCGATACTTATACTTTATTTAAATATCAAAACGATCCAAAAGTATATCTTTTAGAAGACGGAAAGAAAAGATTAATTATTAATGAAGCTGTATTTTTAAATAAAGGATATCAATGGGATCAGGTTAGAACAATTGAAGAAAGTGTTATTTATCCAGATGGATTAGATTTACAACCAACAGGAGCAAGTGCTTATATTCTAATTAAATATGGAGATAGTTCAGCAGTATATCTTTTAGAAAATGGAAAGAAGCGTTTGATCGTTAATGAAGGAATATTTTTAGATAGAGGATATCACTGGGATCAAGTCAAAACAATTGGAGAAGGTATTATTTATCCAGACGGATTAGATTTACAACCAATAGAGCCAGATGCTTATATTTTAATCAAATATAAAGATGGTTCAACAGTATATCTTTTAGAGAATGGAAAGAAGCGTTTGATTGTTAACGAAGGAATATTTTTAGATAGAGGATACCAATGGTATCAAGTTAGAATAATTGAAGAAAGTGTTATTTATCCAGATGGGTTGGATCTTAATTAAAGATAGTGAAAGAACAGAATAAATATTTGTCCTAATATGTAAAATACATAAATACGTTTTATAAAGTGTGTTTATGTATTTTTTATTTAAAGAGTAATCTGTTAAAATAAACTCATATTTAATAAATTTAAATTAATATTATGAAAAAGGAATTATCTAAGATGTTAAATAAAAAAATATTTAGAATATTTTTATTTACATTGAGTGTTTTTTTAATATCTTTTAATTTTGTAAGTGCTCAGGGCTTAGGGTTGGGGGAAGAATTAAAAGGAAGATTACTACTTCAAGTACAAAGTAAAGGAGAAATATGGTATGTCCATCCTGATACTTTTAAAAAATATGAAGTTAATTTACAGAATTCATTATCTTTGTTTCGAGAATTTGCTACTGGAATTACTAGTATTGATTTAGAAAAAATTCCTTTAATAACGGAAAGTAAATCTAAAATTTTTGGAAAGAGTTTAGTTGGTAAATTTTTTTTAGATGTGGAAAATAATGGTCGAGTTTGGTATGTGGATTTATTGGGATTTAGACATGAAGTTAAACAAGATAATCTATTAGAAATTTTTAGAAATTTATCCTTAGGAATTTCAAATGCAGATTTGGAAAAAATTCCTAGTGCTGGTTTAGTGATTGATGAAAATAAAAATCTTAAAGTGGATGATTTTTCAGTAGAAGGTTTTATTAATAATAAATATTTTCAATCTTTTTGGCAGCTATGGAGCGTCATTAAAGAAAAATACGTTGGTATTGATTTTGATGAAGAAAAAGTATTTGCTGGAGCTAAAGAAGGTTTAGTAAAGGCTTTAGGGGATGATTATTCTAGCTTTATGAATGCGGGAGAGTCTCAAGATTTATTACAGAATTTGAGCGGTCATTTCGAAGGAATTGGAGCGGAAGTAGAATTAAGAAATGGAATTGTGACTATTGTAGCTCCTTTAGCAAATATGCCAGCTGAAAAAGCTGGTTTAAAAGCTGGTGATAAGATTTTAAAAGTCGATGGTGTGGATTTAACAGGAATGACTCTTAATGCAGCTGTTAAGTTAATCAAAGGACCTAAGGGTACAATTGTGATTTTAAGTATTGAGAGATTAGATGGTACAAAAAAAGACATTGATGTGGAAAGAGGAACAATTACCTATGATAGTTTAAATTATGAGATTTTAGAAGGAAATATAGCTTATATTAAAATGATCAGATTTAATAGTGATTCAGCTTCTTTATTTAAAGAGGCACATGATTATTTTTTAGAAAATAATGTTGAGGGAATAGTTTTAGATTTAAGGAATAATCCAGGTGGTTATATGAATATGGCGATAGATGTGGCTGGTTATTGGACTGCTGGTCGAGTAGTTTTAATTGAAAAAAAGAAAAATGATACTGAAATTACCAAACATGTTTCTATTCAAAAAGGACAATTAGCTCATTTATCAACTATGGTTTTGGTTAATGGTGGTAGTGCTTCAGCCTCTGAAATTGTAGCTGGGGCTTTACAAGATCATAGTTTAGCTACCATTATCGGTGAGAAAACTTTTGGTAAAGGTTCGGTTCAAGAATTAACACCTTTGGCAGATGGTTCTTATATTAAAATTACTACCTCTAAATGGTATACACCACAAGACCATTCTATTGATGGTGAAGGTATAAATCCTGATGTTTTAATCGAATATACAGAAGAAGATTATAATCAAGGTATTGATACTCAGTTAAATAAAGCTTTGGAGTTAATTAGGGATTAGCTAGTCTTTACTTAATTCCGTTTCTAAATTATTGTTTAGGGATTATAGTCCCCCGTTACTTGTCTGCTGGTAGGTAGGATGGGGATTTAGGAGGTTAGGAATTTGTTCCCCTTGTGGTTTCATTAAATTGTTTTTTTATTTGCTGTCATTCCGGGCTTGACCCGGAATCTCGAGATCCTGA
>JAIOTH010000110.1 GCA_021106915.1 bacterium
AATCAAATTTATTTGAGATGTTTTTAAGAGCCTTTATGATAGAAGATAATTTTACTTTATTATCTACATTTTCTTGTCTGTGTAGAGTAAGTAAAAAATATTCATTTTTCTTTAATTGTAAATTCATCAATACAGTTTTTTCTTGTATTAAACCAAGATTTTGATAAATAGCATCAACTATAGTGTTACCCGTACAAAAGATTTTATTATTTAGAATTCCTTCATAAATCAAATTTTTTTTTGCTTTTTCTGTCGGTGCAAATAAGTAATCTGAGATATGATCTGTAATTATTCGATTAATTTCTTCTGGCATTTGTCTATCATAACTTCTCAAGCCAGCTTCTACATGTCCAACTTTAATTCCTAATTTTGCAGCGGCTAATGCTCCCGCGACAACTGTGTTTGTATCTCCCTCTACAAGAACAATATCTGGTTTTTCTTTCATCAAAACTCTTTCAATTTTAATTAACATTTCTCCAGTTTCTTCTCCATGAGTTCCAGAACCTATGTTAAGATTATATTCTGGTATTGGTAGTTTCAAATCTTTAAAGAATATCTCGTCTAATTTAAATGAGTAATGCTGACCCGTGTGAATTATAAAAAAATTTATATGTTCTTTTTTCAAACATCTTATTATTGGAGACATTTTAATTATTTCTGGTCTTGTTCCAATAATTATTGAAATTTTCATTTTTTACCTCTGTTAAATAAATATTTAATACTTTTTGACTTTTCCAATCATAACTATTTCATAAGCAAAATGTTTTGTTAACATATCACAATTGTTTTCTATATGTTCAGAGAGTTTAGCAAAGAAATCTCTTTTTGTTAGAGACCCAAAAAATATTTGAACGCCTTTTGTATCAACAATTTCCAAATGTGATAGTTTGAAAAGTTTTTTTAATCTTCTAATAGAATATGATTCTTCATATCCAAATCTCCATTTTCCAATAACTTTTAAGATTAATTTTCGAATAATCCATATGGAGTATCTATTTGGTATAGCGATAATTATATATTTTTTTGAAACTCTTTTCATCTCTTCAATAGCAATATGAGACTTATTAAATTTCCAATGTTCTAACATGCCTTCATTCCACACAACATCAAAAGAATCATTTTTGAAAGGTAAACTAAAAACATCTCCTTGGACCAAGTTTTTTGCTTTAAAAATATTTTTAGCGATTTTTATCGGATTAATATTGAAATCTAAACCAACTGAAAGAGGTGTTTTATTTTGAAAGTATGATACTATACTACCTGAACCAAAACCGACTTCTAAAACTCTTGTTTTATTGTTTATATGATGGTTTATTATTGATATGAGTCTATTATGAAAATAAGAATTGTTGGAGTCTTTATTATAATTTTCATATATTTTATTCCACACGTCATTTTGTTTATTTCTCTTTAATTTCATGAAATTGTCTCCATTGTATAATAATAAATCCTATCCAAAATGAATTATACATAACAGCAAAGAAAATCATTATTAGAAATAAAGAATTCAGATTAAAAAAATAGTAAATCGGATAATATAAAAACATTGCTATCATGGCGTATAATTCAGTCCAATAATAACATGCATGTACTACTCTTCCAATTTTTGTTTTTTCTTTTTCTTGAAGCAATTTATTAAGAGGTTTAACTTGGCTCTGTAGTGGTTCTAAATGTAAGAAAAATTTGAACATAAACCATCCAAATGATATAAAAAACAAAATTATCCACGGATATATACCACCAATATCTTTATAGATAAATATTGTAATAAAAAATCCCAACAATCCAAAAACCGTTCCAAATATAGTGTCTATTACTCCTTCTAACCACTCTCCCTTTACAGAGCATTGATTTTTAAGAGTTGCTAAATCTCCATCCACACAGTCTAATATTTCCCATAAGAAGATGCATATAGCGGAAATAATTAAATTAACATAATCACCCAAATAAAGTTGATAGAAACAAAATATCATAATAATTCCCCTAGAGATAGTGACCTGATTCGGAGTGATTGGTGTTTTTGAAAGTATCCTTGCTATAGGCCCGGATATTCCACGTATTAAATATTCAAAAACATTTTCATGCTTTTTTTTAACTAAACCAAAAATTTTCATAATTTACTTCCTCATTTCTCCTAACCATGCTAAATAATATGATGTAAAGGGGAATATTTTACTCATTAGATTTGAAATATTTAAAGCGAGAATATATAAAAACACTTTTTTTCCTGATTTATACTCACCCAAATAACAAATTTTAATTTGATTGAAATATTTAAGTAAATGTTTTCTAATTTCCCATGGTGAGAAAACCCTTTCTTTGAAAGGGAAATCTTTTGAATAAAACCATTTATTTTTATTTTCTCTATATTTTTTCCAAATACTTCTCACTAAAGAAAATTTATTTTTATCTATTATCGCAATTTTACCATCTTTTTTTAATACTCGAACCATTTCATATATAGCTTTTTTTACATCAGGGATATGTTCTAGAACTTCTACAGAAAAAACAAAGTCAAAAGTTTCATCAGGGAATTTTAAATTTGTTATACTACACTGAGAAAATTTTCCACCTTTGATTTTTTTTGCTTCTCTTATCAAATTATCTGATATGTCTACACCGGTAATATAAGCACCCTTATTAATTAATATTTTTGAAAACCTACCCTTTCCACAACCAACATCAAGCACTTTTTTATTTCTGACATCTCCAAAAAAATTTAATATAGTTTTTACTCTTATATCATTTTCAAGAACATCACCAGGAAATTCTTTATATAATTCATCAAACCTATTTTTTATCAGTTTTTCTAATTTATTGT
>JAIOTH010000013.1 GCA_021106915.1 bacterium
AATTCAAAGAGCAAATTTTAAAATTTTGGCTGATCCTAATGGGGGATCTAGTATTATTGTCTTGGAAAAATTATTTAAAAAATTAGGAGTTAATGCTAAAATTGTAAATAATGAGCCAGGAAAATTTGTGCGTTTAGTAGAGCCTAATACAGAATCCCTAGCTTATTTAAGTGATATGATGAAAGGTAGCGATTTTGAATTTGCTTGCGGATTTGATTGTGATGCTGATCGATCAGAGTTGGTTTTACCTCCAGGATCTGAACTTGAAAAAGAAATGGGAGTGGTTGTTTCTGGTCAGTATGTATTGTCTTTGGTTTGTGATTCGTATTTAGAAGGGAAAAATGATCAGATTGTAGTGACTAATGATTGTACTTCGGGATTATTAAAAAGAGTTTTAGATAAATATAAGGTAAATTTAATTGAGGTAGAAGTTGGCGAGATGAATGTTGTGGAAGAAATGGAAAAGCAAAATAGTATTATTGGTGGAGAAGGATCTAATGGTGGGACTATTATTTTTCCAATTAAATGTCGAGATGGAATTATGTCAATTGTATTGATTTTAAAAATGTTGGCAGAAAAAAATAAGTCTTTGGTTGATATTTTAGAAAATTATCCAAAATATTATTCTAATAGAGTAAAATTAAGTTGTAGTCCAAATCAAGTTGCTAACTTAAAGACAAAATTAGAAGAGTTTTTTGTAAATGAAAATTATAAAATTCAAAAAACAGGGGATATTACTGGTGGTTTAAAAATTATTTTTGATGAAGATTCTTACCTTTGGTTTAGACCATCAAAGACAGAGGCTGGTGCTTTTCGAATTATTTCTGATAGTAATGATCAGAATAAGGTTAAAGAAATATTAGAAAAGGGTATAAAATTATTTAATAAGTTTAAAAATTAAATATATTTAATTATTAAAACATAAAACGTATGAAAATTAATCCATTTGTATTTAGAAATTACGATATTCGAGGGAAGGTCGACGAAGACCTAGATGCTGAAAAAGTTAAGGCCATCGGAAAAGCCTATGGAACATTTTTAAAGAAAAGAAAAATTAGACAGGCTGTTGTCGGTCGAGATTGTCGTTTGACTGGTTTAGAATACCAAAAAGCATTAATGGAGGGGATGACTGAAATGGGAATTGACATTATTGATATTGGCATGGTAATGACGCAAATGGTTTATTATGGGCAATATCGATTTCAAACTAACGGTTCAGTAATGGTGACGGCATCACATAATCCATATAATTATAATGGTTTTAAAATTGGGATTGCTTATTCTTTAACTACTGGACCGGATGAAGTTCAAGAGATAAGGGAAATTATTGAAAATGATTCCTATGCTGGCTACGAAGAAAAAGGAAAGATAGAAACAGCCGACATTACTGAGGATTATTATCATGATGTTTTGAAAAAGATTAAATTAAAAAAGAAGTTTAAAATAGTAATTGATTCTGGACAAGGAACAACTGGAATGTATATTCCAGAAATAATGAGACGAGCGGGTTGTGAAGTCATTGGAAAAAATTTAGAGGTTGATGGTCATTTTCCGGTTGGCACTCCTGATCCAACAGCTGAAAGTGTAATGAAAAGAGTAGCAAAGGTTGTTCTAGAAGAAAAAGCTGATGTTGGTTTTGCTTTTGATGGTGACGGTGATCGGATTGGTTGTGTTGATGAAAATGGAAATATTTTGTGGAATGATGTCTTAGTTGCTATCTTTGCTAAAGAAATTTTGGAGAGATTTCCTAAGTCAAAAATAATTTATAATACTTTATGTTCGCAAGTAGTTAAGAAAGTTGTTAATGAGAATGGTGGTATTCCTATCTTATGGAGAACAGGACACTCTTTTATTAAATCTAAAATATCTGAAGAAAAAGCGGCTTTTGGTGGTGAGCTTTCTGGACATTTCTTTTTTAATGATAATGCTTATGGTCATGATGATGGTTCTTATGCAGCTCTTAGAGTTTTAGAATATTTATCTGAGAAAGATTTGTCTTTAAGTCAATTATATCAATCTTTTCCTAAGTTTATTTCTTCTCCAGAAGTCAAAATTGGTTGTCCAGATGATAAAAAACAGGACGTTATCAAAGAATTATCTATAAAATTTAAAGCTGATTTTGCAGACGCCAAGATCACTGATGATTCTGTTATTCCTGGAGATGATGGAGTGCGAGCAGACTTTGAAGATGGAATGATGGTGTTTCGCTATTCTCAGAATGGACCCTACATAACTATTAAATTTGAAGCTAAAGATAAAAAAGTTTATGAAGAGCGTAAAAAATATGTTAGAGAGATGTTAAAGGGTTATTCAGAGATGATTTGGGAAGATGAACTATGTGTTAATTTAGAAGCATTAGATTAAATTTTAAATTTTTACACTTTATAGACTTTTTACTTTATACTTTTAGCTAAATTTTATGATTGGCATCTTCGATTCCGGCTTAGGTGGTTTAATTGCCTTTCGGGAAATAAAAAAATTATTACCAGATTACTCCTATATTTATTTGGGGGATACTTTGCGTTCTCCTTATGGTAGTCGCAGTCAAGAAGCGATTTATCGATTTACGGAAAAGGCAATAGATTTTTTATTCCAACAAGGGTGTAGTTTAGTTATTATTGCTTGTAATACAGCTTCGGCAGAAGCTTTACGAAAAATTCAGCAAGATTATCTTCCGAACAACATAAAAGACTCGCCTCACTTTGTTGGTGAGGTAGGTAAATTTAAAAATGTCTTAGGTGTTGTTCGTCCTATTGCCGAGGAAGCTATAAATGTTTCTAAAACTAAAAAGATTGCGGTGGTGGGAACTCGCGCAACGATAACTTCTAATGTTTATGAAAAAGAATTGAATAATTTGTCGAAGACCTTGATGAAGGAAAAGAATAAAGGAGTGAAAGTTTTTCAAAAAGCTTGTCCTTTGTTAGTTCCTTTAATTGAAGAAGGATGGGATAAGAAACCAGAAACCAAGAAAATCTTAAAAAATTATTTGTGGAAAATAAAAAATGATAACGTGGATACTTTAATTTTAGGCTGTACTCATTATCCAATTCTGTTAGCAGAATTTAAAAGAATTATGGGAAAAAGAGATCAAGTTTTAGATTCTTCAAAAATTATTGCTGAGAAATTAAAGGCTTATCTAGATCGTCACCCAGAGATTGAAATGGAGCTAGATAAAAAGAAAAAAATAAAATATTTAGTGACAGATTTAAATGATAATTTTCAGAAGATGTCACAAAAAATATTAAATGAAAAGGTTGAATTTGATTGGGTTAATCTTGATTAGATTAAGTCAGATTTGATTAAAGATTGTTGTCATCCTGAACTTGATTCAGGATCTCAGTCTGTTCAGGATCTCGAGATTCCCTGCCTACCGGCAGGCAGGCGGAGCAAGTCCGGAATGACAATTCAGACAATATTGATTGTATAAAAATTTAACCCAGTCCTTTGTAAGGGGCTGGGTTTTTATAATTATATAATATAAATTAGTATTTAATAGGTGTTTTGGGTATCTTTGGTAAATTACGAGTAGTAGGATTTTTTTGGTTTTCTTTGGTATTTATTTTAGGGTTAGTAATTTCTTTTTTTTCTGGAACGATATTAGGCTCTATATCATTAATTTTTTTTATTTGATTTTCAATTTCTGGTTTTGATTTTTGACTAGGATTAATGTTTATAGGGAGGGCACTATTTTCGGCAGAATTTTTATTTTTATTAATATAAATAAGATAAATTAATTCACTTAATAAAATTATTGTAATAATTAAAATTAAAATTTTTATTTTTCTTTTTGTATTAGGGTTCATTATTTTATATTAATATTCTATTAATATTTTATCACTATAATTTAGTTTTTACAATTATGTTTTTTTCCACTATAATATAAGTATTAGATAAAAATTTAAATAGACATTTTACTATTATATTTTAGCTTTTATAATTAGAGTTTTTTCATTATAATATAAGTATAAAAATTCAAATAAAATAAAATTTATGAAATTATTAAAATTACGACAACAAAATTTTTTAATCATACTTTCCTGTCTAACTCTGATTTGTTTTACTTTTACTTTTGGTAGCGAGGCTGCAGAATGGGTGGAGCCATCAGTTGATCCGCCTAGTGGAAATATTGATCCACCTTTGAATCAAGGTGGAATACCACAGTATAAGAAGGGTTCGCTTATTTTAGGCAGTAATTCTACTTTAGAAGGAGATTATGATTTGAGGGTAATAGGGATTTCTATATTTGATGGAAGTATTCAAGCTATTGGTGGATTAGAGGTTAATACTAATCCATTGGTTGTAAATGGGGTTAATTTAAATTTACAAAAAGGAGCAAGCCTAATTGTTAAAGATGGTCAGATAACGATATCTAATTCAGACGATAGTGTTGATGCTATTTTTTCTAGAGTAACTAATAAAAACAGTAAAGCTGTTTATGGTTTAGATTCTTCTGTTAGTGCTGATTCTAATTCGATTGGTGTTTTTGGACAAACTAGTGTGGGAACTGGTGTTTATGGTCTAGCTGGAAATGGAAATGGTGTCATTGGTTCGGCTCTTGGTGAAAATGGAATAGGTATTTGGGGTTCAGCCAAAGGAGTTGCTGGTAGGTTTGATGGTCCAGTTTATTTTAATCCTTATGAAAAAATAGAATCTGTTATTATTGAAGATTCTCATATTTTAGCTCCTTATGGTTTTTCAACAGTAGAACCTAAAGATGTTAAAGATGGAGGGGCTTATTATGATAATACTATCGTCACAGACGAGCTTTGTTTAGGTGCTCTTTCTAATGAAGATTATTCAGTAATTGAAAGTTGTCGTAATATTTGGCCAGGACCTAATGATGAAAATAATTTTATTTGGAATTCTCAAGTGCACCCAGCTTTAGCAGAGGGAGGTTTTCAAGAAGCAGCAATAAGAATTAAAGGTAATATTAATGATTTAATATATTTTGATAATGAAAATGGCTATGTGGGAATAAATTCTAATAATCCTAGCTCAGAATTAGAAGTAGATGGAGATTTATTTGTGATTTCAGATGCGTTTCATATTGGTGGATTCTTAAGTGCTAATAGTATTCTAGTTAATGAACATATAGATATGCAAGGTAATAAGATAATAAATTTGAAAGATCCTGAGAATGATCAAGAGGCTGCTACTAAGGCTTATGTTGATGCACATACTAGTGAAGAGTCTTTGTATTGGACTCAAATAGAAAATGATATCAGTTATGATACTGTTGGAAATGTAATGACACCTAATGGATTTGTTATAGCTACTTGTGATGGCAATACAGATAGAGACTGTCCAACATCGCCAGTGGATGGTCAAATGTGGTTAGATATGGATTAGGATTAATAGATTATTTATTAGTATAGTTTAAAAATCTATTAAAAATATAAATAAATTTTAGATTGTTTGCAGTTTATGAAGAAAAATATTTTTAAAAATTTATTTTTAGTAATATTATTTTTAGTAATATTATTTTTTAGTGGTAAACAAATTGGTCTAGCAGAGGTTGATTTTAATTGTGGTTTTTATGGTTATGATGGAACTTCCATTAATACTTTTTCTTGTGAAAGTGGTATAGATATTACTTCTTCGTATAAAATAAGTAAAAATGGTATTACCTATGGAATTACTCTAACAGATCCAGATGATATAAGTGCTTCTAAATTTAGAATACAAACTAGTGAAGGTTTAAAATCATTTGCTAAAACAAGTGTTTGTGGTGATAATGATGTTTGGGGAAATGAAGAATGTGATCCACATGGACAAGAGCTAGTTAAATTATTGTCTGATGATGGATCTAATGGTGATGCTTTTGGTTATGCTGTATCAATGAATG
>JAIOTH010000068.1 GCA_021106915.1 bacterium
GAGAACTTGAAGAAAGTTTTGGTGGACTCCTCTTTGATATTTTTGTTCTTGCATCAGAACTTGGTATTGACTTGGATAAAATCTATCCCGATGAGCTAAAAAAGTTTGGCAAGTATTCAAAGTAAAAAGTAAATGTATATCAGCTAACACCAGATATCCATCATTCTTCGCTAAAGCTACGAACGACGGATTATCTGGAAACGTTGGGCGAAATAGTGAAAATTTTTTTTGCCCCAATAGGGCAAATTAACCAGGGTAAATTTATTTTTTTGTTTATTAGAAAATATGGATTTTGAAAAACAACCACAAGAAGATTTCTTTTTAGAAAAAGAGAAGACAGCAAAAGAGGCGTCAATAGATACTAAGATGTCAGAAACACTTCGAGAAGAATCGCCTACTTATCTCGATTTTTCTGACGATGAAAAAGCAGAGGTAATTCGTAAAATCACTGAGCATTTTTTTTCACAAGGATATGATGTTGAGGGAAACCAGATCAATTTTTTAGCAGAACAAGAAGAAATTGAAAGTTGGGTTAATGGATATGCTCAACACTTTGAAACCAAACGATTAGTAGAGGTCGCCTTAAAGAATTCGGAATTTGTTCCAAATTTAATTAGAGAAATAGCAAACAGAAAAGAGTTTAGTCAGTTGGAACAAATTTTACAGCACTATAAAGGAAAATCAATGTTTGAATATTGTGTTCGCGAAATTGAGTCAAGTTTAAAAGATGACAAAATGCAAAATAGCGTACTTATGGCATTATCTGAGATAATGACCGAAGAACGACAAGAGCCGACAAGCATTGCTGAACATGAAGCTGACATGAAAAAAGAAAAAAAGACTGCCAGGCCACTATCAGCATATCAAAGACTATTAAAAATTAGCGATGAGGAACTACAAGCATTGTCTGGCAAAGAATTACTGCTTGTTGGTGGTGGTTTTTCACCAATCAAAAATGAATTAAGGAAAAAAGGGGTTGAATGTACTATTACTAATATTGATCCGATTGTTGAATCTGATCCCGAAATAGCGGACAACGTTATAAAAGGCAATTTTTATGACGTAGAAATGGATGAATACAAGTTTGATGAAGTTATGGCACTTCATTCTTTGCCGACCTATGCATTTACGCCCGATCAAGCAAAAGATTTTTATAGCCGTTCGATTTTATCGCTCAAACAAGGCGGAGTGTTAAGAGTTATGCCGATTGAGAAATTTAGTGACGCTTTTACACCCGCAATGAGACTTAGCCGAAAACCTGTTAATAATTCTTCGGTAGAATTTGTAGCGAGTTTAAAAGATAGACCTGATTTATTTACTTTAACAGAATTTACGATTGAACATAAAGGCGCTTTGGGTCAAAAAACAGAAATGCCAGGAGTAAAAATTGAGATTATTGGTAATAAAGAAGAAGTAAAAGAATTCTTAAGATTGAAAAAATTTAAAAAATAAATTTGCCTATCGGCGAATTAAGAATTTTTTATTACATCGTACAACAGCGTATATCTGGTTACGGCTTTTATACAAAAACCTCCGCCCATATTTTGCTCCATTGCGTTCCGCAAAATATCAGATATACTGGAACGTTATCGAAAATAAATTAAATTACCACATATGAAAAGATTAAAATGTAATGTCGGTGAATATGGAGTGCTCGTAAATTCACGAGGAAAATTTTTGATTTTAAAGTTACCTATAAACAAAGAATTTACTAAGGAACTATGGATGTTACCTGGTGGCAGGCTTAATCACGATGATCAGCCTGAATTTGGATTAAAGCGTGAAATATTGGAAGAAACTGGGTTGAGGGCTAAAGTTATTTCTCCCGTCTATGTAGCTCGCTAGGGAATAGAGAATCCTCAAAAGTATTCAATATTTTTTCTATGCAAAACATTAAGTGATGATGAAGTTAAAATTAGTAATGAACACACTGAAAGCAAATGGATAGATTTTAATGATATAGAAAAAATATCTTGGTTGAATGACCACCAGAAAATCGTAATAAAAAAATCAAAAATTTTTCTTGAGAAGGGTTTCTAATTTGCATCCGATAACACCGAATATGAGGTTCTAGAAATTTACGATATACTATTATTAAGGAGTATAAATTTTTCTTAGCGGACACGGAAAGATTATTTTGGTAAATTTAATTTTTAATTTAAAATATTATGAACAAAAAAAATTTAACAGTCGGAATAATTATTCTAATTGTTGTTGGACTAGGAATTTTTTTGTATGGTTGTACATCTCAACCTGAGTCTACACCTAAACCAATTTCTACTCCAGAACTTACACCAACTCTTTCAAACTGCGCTAAAGAAGGGAAGAGATTTTCTTCTGTTTACAAAGAGGAATACCCTGAACATTGTTGTGAAGGTTTAACAGAATGGCATTCTGGCATGGATACTAGTATGTCTATTGGAAGCGAATGTTATGATACAATGATGGAAAGCGGATATCCTGTTGGAACTTGTATTAATTGTGGTAATGGGGTTTGTGAAGAGGTAGAAGATGTGTGTAATTGTCCTAGTGATTGTAGCGCTGAAAATTCACAGTATGTAACTGTTAAAGATTTTTGTAATAATTATATGGGTGTGAAGACAGGTCTAACAACAATGTGCAAAGAAGATATTTTTGATTTACCCCTTTGTAAACTTTGTGAATGGGAATAGTTCTTTAGTCACTTATCCCTAATAATGGAATTAAAGAAATTAAAGAGTTTAATTTTAGGTAAGCCTTACATCGTATAACAGCGTGTATGAAACTATGGTTTTTTATAAAAATCTTCGCCCAAATTGTTTCGCAACTTTTTATACACGTAAACGTTATACAAAATATTTTTTAAGCTAAAAAGTAGAAGGACAAGGTTCAATTTAACTTGAAGTAATCGCTAGTTTATATATTAACTAATCTAAAATAATATTATTATGATGAATAAAACAATTACCTTTTTAATCTTAGTGGGAATATTGATTCTAGCAGGATGTACGCAAATATCATTTGATGATCAAGACATCGTAAACTGTGATGAAGATTATGAATGTTTGTATCAACAAACATCAAATGGAAATTCTGCTAAAGTAGTTATTACTGAAGAAATCGAATCATTATCTCTGATTGAAAAAAGTGAAGTTAAAGTTGAACCAGTCAATAATCAGTATCAAGTGTCCATGAAAATTATTGATTTAAAAGAAATGAAAAAAGATAAACCAATGACAAGATCAATTGTTGGTTCTATATCTAAAACCTGTCCTCAAATCATAAATAATCTGAATAAGATTGAATCTAAAAGTGCTATTTGTACAGTTAATTCTGCTGAAGAAGCAAAGCAATTAGCTATAGATGGTTTAACTGAAGATTCCATAAAACAATATAATTGTGCTGGAAATTTAATTGATGCAATCACAGAAATTTGTGTTACGCCAGATTTTCCTAATTTTCCACCAGGAGTTAGGAAGCCAGCTGTTTACTTATATCCAGAAGAAAAGTCAGAAATTGAAGTTTCTATAAAAGTAAATGGATTTATCACTAAAGCTGAACCAGATTATTTATTGGGTTGGAAAGTTACAGCAGAACCAAATGGATTAATTGATAGTAAATTTGATTATTAATTCTATGAAGCTCAATTAAATAAACTTGAACTTCCTAAAGAGGGCTGGATTGTAGAATATTCAAATTTAGAAAATTGGTTTGATCAAAATTTGTCCTTATTAGGATTAAATCAGAAAGAATCAATTCAATTTAAAAAATATTGGTTAAAAGAGTTAGAAGAAGCAAATTATTATGAAATTAAAATTTTAGAAAAATTATTTTTAGATGAGAATATGAATTTAATCATTACTCCTAAACCAGACACCTTGATAAGATTGAACTTCTACTTCAAACCTCATTCAGAAAAAATTGAATTGAACGAACCAACAATTGAAACTCCAAAACGAAATGGTTTTACTGTTGTTGAATGGGGAGGACTACTTGACAATTGAACCTTGCCTTAATTCTTGTTCTTAAAGTATCGCATTCGCTTATTTGATAGAACGCCCAAAAAATTACTCCAAGGGGGAGACGTTGCGCTTTCACTCCACTTCGTTCCGTTCACCCTCGTATAACAAGAGATAAAAGGAAAATTGCTCGGCTCGCAATTTTCCCAAATTTTTCTTCCACTACGTTCCAAATTTTTTTTTATCCCAGACGTTATCGGAAATATTTAAAAAGCTAATTATAAATTATTATGAAAAAACTTAGAAAAATTTTAGGAGCATTTTGGTTCATACATTTAATGGTATTTTTAGGATTATTTTCATTATTAGGTTATTTAATGACAGATGTTAAAATTTTGATTTTTTTTATAGTTTTATCATATTCAGGAGCAATTTGTGGTTCATTTATAAGAGTTATTGATACGATAAAAAAATAAAGATAATACGCCACTTTTAAATACATCCGACAATATTAGATATACAAATTTTTTTTCGTTTCACTCAGCAAGATTTTGGATTATTTGGAGATGTTATTGAAATTTTGATATAATAAAAAATATCCATTTATTAAAACAGGTATTTAATAAATAATTATTAATCTAACAAATATGGACATTGAAAATTTTCATCAAAAATTAAACGCAAGCTTAAGTTTAAGTATGATTTTTAGTGCGCTGAGCATTGATAAATCAGAGTTGATTAATTATTGGGAAGCGAAGCAAACCGATAATGAATATGAGGCACCCAATGGTATTATTATTTTAACTAAAAACGATATTATTTTTTTAAAGAAATCAGGCAAGCAAGTTAAGGAAAAAGAATTAGCAAAGCCAAGTTTTAGAATACCTATTTCTAAAATTAAAAAACTTAAAAAAATTCCTTTGCTTGGAATTATTATTAATGGCAATATTGCACCAGAAGAAGCTGGGTTTTTCAAAAAAATGATAAGCAATAAATCTATTACTTTAAAAATAAAAAATGATCAAGAGTTTATCCAGCAAATAAAAAATTTAAACCCTAATATTAAATAAATTTTAAAAATAAAAATTATGAGAAACAAAAAAACAATTTTAATTATAGGCTTTATTGTCTTAATTGGAGCAATATTTGCTTATGGCTATTTTTTTAATTATTCAGAAAAAAATTATAGTCGTGATTTAAAAGAAATATTAACTGATTACGCTGACGCCAGCTATTTATTAGCTGCTATTGTAAATGTCAATATAGAAGAGGTAGAGTTTGACACTTGGCTAAAATGGACAGAAAAAAATCAAAAAGAATGGCAGGCGATTGAAATAAAAAGTAAAACGATAATTAAATATTTAGAAACAGGACCACCGGAGATTGATTTTATTCAAGAAGATGAGTTTGGTTTTTTACAAAAAACAATGAAGGAAAAAATTGCGTTTTTTTCTACTTCAAATGTTTTGGCCCAAGAAATAAATAAGGAAATAACAAGAGAATTATTGGAAAAAGTTCATTTAATGGTTGAGGGGGCTCCCCGTAAGGGCAAACTGCCCATTATTATGCGCGAATTAAATGTTAGTGCTCGCCAAGCAATGGAGCTATATGAAGAAGCTAATAAAATGGAATTTAAGGATAGTATAAAAAGTGCGGAAAGATGGGAGATGGCATCCGTAATTGCAGAAAAGACAAAAGATATAAGTTTTCTTACTGTAGCAGCTGGA
>JAIOTH010000112.1 GCA_021106915.1 bacterium
ACTAAACATTGAAATTGAGATTCCGGTTCAAGCCCGGAATGACAATGTATAAAAAAATCATGTTTTTATTTTAGGTTTGATATTAATTTTACTAATTAAAGTTCCCAAGATCCAGGCTATTTTTAAAATTGAATATTGCCAGCTGGGATGCCATTTTTGAAAATATTTAAGCATTGAATCTTTAAAATATTTTTGGGTTACACCGCGAGGAACTTGAGCAAAACTTTTTCCAACATAATCAATGCATTTAGCTACTGGAGTATACCAAACTTCTCCTCCATTTTTTTGGACTTGTTTACAGAAATCTACTTCTTCAAACCAAATAAAGTATCTTTCATCTAAACCTTTTAATTTTTCGTAAATTTTTCGATGCATTAAGAAAAATGCTCCGCGAATAGAGTCAACTTTCTTAGCCTGAGAATAATTAAAGTTTTTTTGTAGGTATTTATTTAGAATATTTGGAAAAAGATGAGGTAATTTTAAAACAATTGCTAATTGATCTAAAAAAGTTGGGAATTGACGAACATGAGGAATAGTTTGACCTTTTTGATTCACTAAGTGACAACCAATTACATCGGCTTGAGGATTCGTATTTGTCCATTTCAGAGTATTTTCTAGAGTATCTGGATATAACTTCATATCGGGATTTAAAAGTAATATGTAGTCATATTTTGCTTGTTTAAATCCAAGATTATTAGCTTTCGCAAAGCCTAAATTTTTATCAGAAGCAATTAAATTAACTTGAGGATACTTATTTTTAATCATTTCTAAACTACCATCTTGGGAGTCATTATCAACTACAATCACATCTAATTTTATATTTTCAGAATTAGAAAAAATAGACTTTAAACAATTGTCGAGTAAGTCTTTGACTTTGTAGTTAACAATGACGATGGATAGGTTCATTTTTTAGAGTATTTAAATTAATTCATTCTCAACATTTATTTCACCATGTAAATCCTCAAGCATTTTAATTTTTATTTGTTCATAGTTTAGTTTTTGGGCAAGTAACCACCCTAATTTAGTTGTCATTGATTCAATGCTCATATCATGAGCTGGAATTGCTAAGTCGTGTTTTTTTAGATATTGTCCAGTTTCGTTGACTTGAAAACTAGAAATTCCACTAGGTGCCTGAGTTGTTACGATAATAGGTATTTTTTTCTTTTTTAAGTATTCAAAAGCAGAAAATAAATGTGAACTAGGATCTCCAGCTCCGAATGATCTAAAAATAAAGGCTTCAATATTATTATTTTCTACTAACGATTGAAAGGTTTCTACTTGCATTCCTGGGAATTCTGTTAAGGAAGAAATGCTTTTAGTGTTGAATTCTTTTTTGATACTTAATACTCTGGATTGAATTGCTAATGGTTTAAATTTAGATAGGTAGCTGACGTGTTTTTTTAATGCTGGTTTATCTATTCTCATAAAACGTCCAATTTGCCCTAAAGAACCGGTTTGAAAAGCTTTGAAAGGATCATAATCAAAGTCTGTTCCTTTCTTTACTCTTGTTCCAGAAATAATTTTACTTCCGAAAACAGACATTACTCCTTTAACTTCATGATAACCCCAAACAGCTAATCGTAAAGAATTAACTAAATTAGTTATAGCGTCGGTTCCTAAATAGCCTAAAGGAACTTGGGCTCCAGTTATAATGACTGGTTTATTAATATTTTCTAAAGCAAAAGATAGGGCTGCTGCTGTGTAGCCCATAGTATTAGTTCCGTGTAATATTATAAATGCATCAAAATTATCATATTCTTTTTGTATTTCTTTTATTAAGGCAGTCCAATTTTCGGGTTGAATATTCGAACTATCAACATTAAAGAGTTCAGTAATTGATGGATTAATTTCAATATTCCAATTTTTTTTAACAATATTTACTGAATTATTTAAGATACTCATAAAACTATTTGGATCAGATTTTACATTTTGGGAGACATTGCTTTTAGCAACATTTCCAGCAACAGTACCTCCAGTGAAGATAACTAGTATTCTTTTTTGAGTGTAGGTAGTCATATTTTTTTTATATTTATAAATTAAGTTATTTTATTTTTTTTTGTCATCCTGAATTTATTTCAGGATCTTTAAATAAAAAAGTTAGTAATAATGCTAGATTCTGAATCAAGTTCAGAATGACAAAGCAGGAGTATTTGTTTAAAGACAAAGAAAAAAGTTTGTTTATATCTTCTCACAAAACTCTATAAGTCTGTTAGAATATCCCCACTCATTATCATACCAAGCAATAATTTTAACTAGATTGTCACCAATTACTTTGGTTGATAATAAATCTACTATTGAAGAATGAGAATTGCCAATAATATCAGTAGAAACTAATGGCTCTTCAGAAGCTTGTAAAATTCCTTGCCATTTTTTAAGTTGAGCTTCTTTTTTAAATACTTTATTAATTTGTTCAACAGTAATTTTCTTTTTAGTTCTAATAGTGATGTCAGAGAGTGAGCCATTTACAACTGGTACTCGAATAGCCATACCGTCAAATTTACCTTTTAATTTGGGAATAACTTTTGTAGTAGCAATAGCCGCACCAGTAGTAGTGGGAATAATATTAACCGCTGCTGCTCGAGCTCGACGAACGTCTTTGTGAGAATCGTCAACTAAACCTTGATCAGCAGTGGAAGCGTGAAGAGTGGTCACTAAAGCTTTTTCTACTCCAAAATAATCACACGTAATGTTCATTACTGGAGCAATACAATTAGTAGTGCAGGAAGCTAAATCAT
>JAIOTH010000098.1 GCA_021106915.1 bacterium
GAGTTGATTTTTGATTAAATAATTTATCAATTTAACCCCTTCTTAAGAGAAGGGTTTTTTAATTTTAAGAAGAAAAATAATTATTAAAACTAAATTATGATAAAAAATATTGATTAAAATAAAACAATAAGTAACAAAAAATATAACTAGTTACTAATAAAAAGGAGGATATCATGATAAAGAGAATTAACACTCTTAAAAAATTGGAAAAATATAAAGATGAATTAATAAATCTTTATATAAAATGTTTTGCTGAGTATCCCTGGAATGAAAATCATCGCTATGAAGAAGTAGAACAATGGTTTAAAAAGATGATAGAGTATAAAAAAAATATTTCTCTCATTTTTATTAAAAACAACCTTGTTTTAGGAGCTACATTCTGTTTTCCAGTAAAATTTCACAATGAAACAAAAAAATATGTTCCCGTTAAAATTGAGATAGAAAAAGTTTTATACCTAGCTGAAACTTTTGTTAATCCAAATTTTAGAAGACAAGGAATATCTACTCAACTCTATAACATGAAATTAAAAATCGCGAAACAAGATGATTTTAAATATCTCATAGAAAGAACTAGTTTCAATTCCAAAATGTTCCCATTAATAAAAAAATCTGGGTTTAAAACAATCGGCGAAGAGAATATTGCCGTCGAAAGAATTATAGATGGGAAATTAATCAAAGTTTTGGATAGGAGAATTATATCCTTTAAAAAACTTTAAAAATTAATTAAAACTGGGAAATTAATTTTTCCCAGTTTTTTAAAAAAAACATATTTTTTACATAAATTAATTAACTAACTATAATTTAAAATGAAAAATCAAAAAATATTATTTATAACCCTAACTCATGGTAATGAAGCAATAGGATTAAATGTTATAAAAAAATTAAAAAAAATCAATTTAAAAAATCAATTTAACTATATTATAGCTAATCCTTTAGCATTTTCCGAAAATAAGAGATTCATAAATTCAGATTTAAATAGAATTTTCCCTGGTAAAAAAAATGGAAATTATGAACAAAAAAGAGCTAAAAAAATAATAAAAATTGGAAAAAAATATAACTACATTATTGATCTGCATGGTTCAGTTTCTAATACGGGTATTTTTATTATAATCACAAAATTAACTAAGGATAATTTATTATTGGCTTTAAAATTTAATATTCAAAGAATAGTAATCTGGCCAGGAGCCGATGAAACTACTGGTTCTTTATCAACTTTTATGCCTATAGGAATAGAAATTGAATCTGGTTTTAAAAATGACCCAAAAATAGAAAATCAATTAAAAAATAAATTAATTAATTTTTTAGATCAAGATATTAATCGAACTCAGCTTGATGAAAAAGAAATTAATAAAAAAGACATATTTTTAGTTACTGGTAAATTAAACAAAAAAAATAAAAAGCCCTCTAAACTAAAAAATTGGATTAAAGTAAATAATTATTACCCATTATTCGTTGGTGGTCAATATAAAAATATCTGGTGCTATAAATTGAAAAAAATCAATTTAAAAAATAATAAACTACTTACTCAGCTAAAATAACATCAATTAAAAATCTATCAACAAATAAAAAAACATACATTTTATAATTAGACAATTCTAAGTATAAAAGTTATCATAAATTCATTAGTTAATAATAAAATACGAATATAAAATTATGAAAATAAAAAAAGAAAAACAAGTAAAACCTGAACGTCCTAGCGGATTTTTAGATTTTAATACACCTGATTTTTTAGCTAGAGAAAAAATGCTTACCACTATCAACAAAGTATTTCAATCTTTTGGATATAATCCTATTGAAACTCCCATAATTGAATTTACCAAAACTTTAACTGGCGAAGATGAAACATCAAAAAACATCTTTATTGTTAAAAGTAGTAATGACCAAGGTGAACCTTTAGGTATGAGATTTGATCACACTGTACCCTTTGCCAGATTTTTGTCTGCTAATCCCTATAATTCAAAAACAAAAAAAGGTGTTAAATTACCATTTAAAAGAATGGTGATTGGTCCCGTCTTTAGAGGAGAAACTCCTCAAAAAGGAAGATATCGACAATTTTACCAAGCTGATATTGATATTGCTGGCACATCTTCTATGTTAGCTGATTCTGAAATTATAGCTATTATTTATGAAACTCTAAAAGCCTTAGGAGCCACTAACTTCATAATTCGCATTAATAATAGAAAAATATTAAACGGCTTATCAAAACTAGTGGGCATTAAAAGTCGTCAAAAAATTTCAGAAGATGACATTACCAAAAAAATGATGCTTATCTTAGACAAAATTGATAAAATTGGTCTAGATGGTGTTTTTCAAGAACTACAAAAAGCACCAGACAACGAATATGATCCTGCTCCAAATTTATCAAAGGAAAATATTAACAAAATAAAATCATATTTAGAAATTGATGGTGATAATCATAAAAAGCTTAAACAATGTCAGAAAATTTTCGAAAACATCCCTATAGCCTTAGAAGGAATAAACGAACTTCAAGAAATCATTAAATTAACTGAATCTCTAGAAATTCCTTCAAAAATATTAAAAATCGACTTTTCTATTGCTCGAGGTCTTGATTATTATACCGGACCAGTCATGGAAGCTTCTTTATTGGATGCTCCTGAATTTGGTAGTGTTTTTTCTGGTGGAAGATATGATGGTTTAGTAAAAAGATTTACAGGTGATGAATTACCAGCAGTTGGCGCTTCGATTGGCGTTGATCGTTTATTTAAAGCTTTAGAACATTTAGAATTAATTAACGCCCAGAAAAAAACTTCTGTTGATGTGATGATTATGAGGCTCTCTGAAAATTATGATAATCATTATTTAAAAATAGCTAGTCAACTTCGTAAATTAAATTTAAATGTGGATATCTGTTTAATTAAAGATACGACTTGGAAAAGTCAATTTAATTTTGCGTTAAATCACGGTGCTAAATTCGTAGTAATTTGCGGTGAAGATGAAATAAAAAAGGACATAATTCAAATTAAAAATTTAAATTCTCGTGAACAAAAAGAAATCAAATTTTCAAATCAAGAACTAAATAATTACTTTTTAAATGAATAACGACAATCAAAAACCATTAGCTGATCGAATGCGACCAGAAAATTTTAAAGACTTTTTTGGTCAAGAAAAAATAATTGGCGTTAATTCTTTATTAAAGAAAGCTATTGAATCTGATCAAGTTCCTTCTTTAATTTTGTGGGGACCTCCTGGTAGTGGTAAAACAACTCTAGCTCATATTATTGCTCAAAAAACTAAATCTGATTTTATAAAATTAAGTGCTGTGTCTAGTGGTATTAAAGATTTAAAAGAAGTTATTAAAAGAGCAGAAGAGGGTCGAAGATTAGGAACATCGACCATTCTTTTTGTTGACGAAATTCATCGGTGGAATAAAAAACAACAAGATGCCCTTTTACCTTATGTTGAAAATGGAACCATTACTTTAATTGGAGCCACCACCGAAAATCCTAGTTTTGAAATAATTAGTGCTCTTTTATCTAGAGCTCGAACATTTGTCTTAGAAAGTCTGAACACTGAACAATTAGGTAAAATTATAAACAAGACACTTCGTGATTCCAAACAAGGTCTAGGTTTATTAAAATTAAAAATGAACAAAAAAACCATTGAACTTTTAGCTAATATGAGCAATGGCGACGCTCGTACTGCCCTTAATGTTTTGGAATATGCTAGTAAATTAGCTGCTGACAAAAAAATTACCAAAGAATTAATTAAAGAAGCTTTTCAAAAATCATATTTAATGTATGACAAAAATGGTGAGGAACACTATAATATAATTTCGGCTTTACATAAATCTATGCGTGGATCTGATCCAAATGCTTCCTTGTACTGGTTAGCTAGAATGCTAGAAGCCGGGGAAGAACCACTTTATATTGCTCGTCGAATTGTCCGTTTTGCTTCGGAAGATATTGGTTTAGCAAATTCTCGAGCCTTAGAGCAAGCAGTCTCTGCTTATCAGGCTTGCCATTTTATTGGTCTACCAGAATGCAATGTAATTTTGGCTCAAGCTGTAGTCTATATGGCTAAATGTAAAAAATCTAATGAATTATATTCTGCCTATAATAAAGTAAAAAGTGACATTGAAAAATATGGTAATTTACCAGTGCCAATGCATATTCGCAACGCCCCAACTAAACTAATGAAAAAATTAGGTTATGGTCAAAACTATAAATATAGCCCTGATCATAACTACCAAGAAAAGCAACAATATCTACCAGATAAATTAAAAAATAAAAAATATTTTAAATAAATTTTTAAAATTTATTAAGCATTCCATTAATATTACCTTGCCTATCGACGGGCAGATTAGTATAATTAATATAGAACCTTACATTTTATATTAGCATTAATATTTGTATATGATTACCTTAAAACAAATTAAACAAAATCCTAAAACTAAAGAATTTATTAATCAGACTGAGGTATATTTGGATGCTTTGAGCTACACTGATCACGGAGAAAGACATCTCAATATAGTAGCTGATCGAGCTCGAAAAATAGCTCGTCATTTAAATCTTTCTGTTCACGAACAAGAATTAGCTGCTATTGCTGGTTACTGTCATGATATGGGAAATTTTCTAGGCCGTACTCAACATCATTATTGGTCATCTTTTTTATTTTCTCAAGTTTTTATGTCTGAGATTAATAATCCCAATGATATTACTTCAATCATGCAAGCCATAGCTAGTCATGATAAAAATGAATTAAAAATAGTTAACAAAATCACTGCTTGTTTAATTTTAGCTGATAAATCCGATGTTCACCGCACTAGAGTTAAGGAAAAAAATATGAATAAAATAAAAACCGACATTCACAATCGAGTTAATTATTCAGTAACCAAAAATGATTTTAAAATTAATAAAAATAAAAAACAAATTATCCTAAAACTAAACATTGACACTAAGATTACTAAGCCAATGGACTATTTTGAAATATTTTTAGAACGAATGACATTTTGCAAAGAAGCCGCTAAATTTCTCAAATATGATTTTGTCTTAATCATTAATAACTTTAAATTATCCTAAATTTTTCCGATTAGAAATTATCTGTTATAATATAAATGCTTTCTTCAGTCTTTGGCTGAAATTAAAATAATAACCCTAAATACCAATGTATTTATTTTTTGATACTGAAACAACTGGTTTACCACTTAATTGGAATGCTCCTATTTCTGACCTAGAAAATTGGCCCCGCCTAGTACAAATTGCTTGGCTCCAATATGATGAAAGTGGTAAAGAAATTAAAAATAAAGTTTATATCATTAAACCAGAAAAATTTTTCATCCCCGCTGAATCAGCTCGAGTTCATGGAATTACTACTGATTTAGCTAATGAAAAAGGAATATCTTTAGAAGCGGCTTTAAACGAATTCTCAGCTGATTTAAATGATTCTCAAATTTTGATAGCTCATAATATGAACTTTGATGAAAAAATAATTGGTGCTGAATTTTTAAGGAAAAGTGTTAATAATAATTTATCAAATATAAAAAAGTTTTGTACCATGACTTCCTCAACTGATTTTTGTGAAATACCAGGAAAAGGAAAATTTAAATTTCCTAAACTTCAAGAATTATATTTTAAATTATTTGCTAAAAATTTTGATGACGCTCATGATGCTTCTGTGGATACCAAAGCTTGTGCTAAATGTTTTTTCGAATTAAAAAAGAAAAAAATTATTAAAGATCCTTTAGCTCCTATAAAAAAAAGAACTAATGCCTTAGCTTTCAGTCAAGGTATCTTTAATTTTTAAATAAATTATAATTTTTCTACAAAATATCAATCCATTAAAATTTATTAAGGTCATTTAAAAGACTTTTTTTTATTATATGATATGCTAAAATAAAAACTACTAATAGATTAATATAACAAATCACATGGAATATGATTTAATAATAATTGGGGGAGGAGCAGCTGCTTATACAGCCTCTATTTATGCTTCTCGATTCAAAATTAAAC
>JAIOTH010000060.1 GCA_021106915.1 bacterium
AGACTATCCTCAAGTACATAAAAACTTCTTTCAAAATATAACAGAAGCCGATGTTCTTTTTATTATGAACGAAGATAAGAATAATATTTCTGGCTATCTCGGAGCAGAAACTTTTGCCGAAATGTGCTTCGGAGTTGCCCAAAACTTAATTTATAATAAAAATATTGAAATTATACTCCTCCAAATGCCTGATTCAAAAGTTCAATCCTACGACGAAGTAAAGCTCTGGTTAAAATTAGGCTGGATCAAACTTCTACAAAAATAGCCTTAATTAAAAAAACCTCGTATCTAACGAGGTTTTTTTATATAAATTCTATTCAAATCTTAAACTTTTTAAATTTCTAATTCTGTAAAATGTTGACGATGACCATAAACTTTATGATATCTAGTCTTATTTTTGTATTTCTCTACTCTAATCTTTTTAGCTCGACCTTGCTGTAAAATTTTAGCTTCTACTTTCTTTTCTAAATTAGGCTTTCCTAATTCTAATTTATCGCCATCAATAAAAAGCAAAACATCATCTAAAGCAATTTTAGAATTTACTTCTCCTTCTAATTTTTCTACTTTTAATTTATCACCTTTTTTGACCTTATATTGTTTTCCACCCGTTTTGATGATTGCTAACTTTAATTTTTTAATTGTTTTTTCTTCCATATATTTCTTCATAAAATATTACCTATTCTTATTTCAATAAGACTGTAATAATTTCTAGTAATTAATTTAATAATGTATTTTGTCTCCATATTCTAATATAATAGAATATTAAAGTCAACCCCAAATTATAAACAAATTCATTTTTGGTATTCAATTTGATCTCCAATTTTTAAATTATGTAAATCACACCAACCAGCATTTAATTCTAAAATAAAATTAGCTTTCTGATTAGGATTTATGCTGGTATATTCACCCTTAGTTTTAATAGGGACATTTTTAAAAATCTCTACTATCTCTTTATCATTAATATAAACTATATCTAAAGGAAATCTCATATCTTTCATCCAAAAATTATGTTTCTTTTTTTTAGATTCCACAAATAACATTCCACGATCATCACCTAAATTCTCTTGATTAGAAAGACCAGCCACTCTATCCTCCACATTCACCACCACTTCTACTTCAATACTCTCACCACCTAATAAAATATTTATTTTTTCTTTGTTTTCAAACTTCTGACAAGCTGTCAAAATTAAAACTAAAAATAAACTAATTATTAAAATTTTTTTCATATTTTTATTTTTTTTCTTCTATTTCAATAGAAGTCTTTGATAATTTATTCTGTAATCTATATATATAATAAAATATTATGGAAACAAATACAATCAAAATTAAAATAGTAAAAATTTTACCAACTGTACTTTGAAAAAGGGCTATTAAACCAAAAACAAAAGAGGCTAAATATAAAAATAAGACCGCTTGTTTTTTGCTAAATCCAGCATCCAATAATTTAAAATGCAGATGTTTACGATCAGCATGTCTAAGAGGAGACTCTCTCTTAACAATTCTTTGAATAATCACCCAAAGCATATCTAATAAAGGAAGGCCCATCACTAATAAAGCAGTAGCAATTTTAGCGCCACTAATAATTGCTAGAACCCCTAACATCATCCCTAATAACATGCTTCCACCATTGCCTAAAAAAATCTGAGCTGGATGAAAATTAAGAATTAAAAATCCTAAAATACTCCCCATAAAAATAACTATCAATAAAGAAGTGCCACTTTGAGCTTGATCCCAAAAAAGAGAAACTATAAATAAAATTAACATACCAATAGCTGTAATTCCGCTAGCTAAACCATCTAAACCATCTAATAATTTAGTGGTGTTAATCATCAAAAAAAGCCAAATAAAAGTAATTATCGCCCCTAAACTGTAAATACTTTGCCCTAAGAACTCCATTTCTAGTCCTCTTAAACTTATTACTCCTCCACCTGGATGAGTAATAAAATCTACACTTACTCCACTAAGAATTACTATTAAAGTAGCTAATATAATCCAAAAAAATTGCTGCCCCGGACTAAGATTATATTTATCATCTAAAGTACCACCCAACATTATCAAGAATCCTGCCATTAAAATGCCAATAATATTTTTTAAGCTAATAATTTCACTAATAATTAATTCTTTTTTGAAAAAGAGAATTAAGAGTATTAGAAATAAAAAACTTAAATAAATAGCCCAACCCCCTAAAAGAGGTGTAGCTTTTTTATGAATTTTACGATCCGAATTAGGATAATCTAGTATTTTCAATTTAAAAGAAAGCTTTTTAAAAAACAAAGTTAAAAAATAACTTCCAATTAATGAAGCTCCCAAAAATAATAAATATCCTAGACTATTTACCATAATTTCTCTGCAAATAAGAATCTAATATCAAAGCTGCTGCCGAAGCATCGTCGCCCATTTTACTTTTCATCTCTCTTTTAATATTCTGAGCAAAAATAGAAGTCATTCTTTCATCTTCTAAATGAATTGGTTTATTTATTTTTTTTCTCAATAATTTTAAAAATTCTAAAACTTTTTCTGTTTGTTGAGTATTCTGATTACTTAAATTTTTTGGTAAACCTAAAATTATCTCATCAATTTCTTCTCTTTTAATTATATCATCTATATCCGTCCAAAAATACTCATTTTTCAAAATTTTAAAAGGCAAAGCAACTCTTACTTCACTATCTCCTAAAGCTAAGCCTATTTTTGCATCACCATGATCTATTCCTAAAAAACGCATATTATTAATTTTAAATTAATTTATAATTTCGAATTTAACCTCTCCCTATCTATCAGCGTGCAGAATGAATTGAGACGCCTGTTGTCATTCCGGACTTGATCCGGAATCTCAATTTTAATGTTTAGTGGCATTAGAGATCCTGAATCAAGTTCAGGATGACATTATTCAGGATGACAAAAAAAGAAATCTTAAATCTCTGTTATTACCCGACATCCTTTCTCCGTGATGACAACAGTGTGCTCGAAATGAGCTGAAATTGAACCATCTTTAGTCACAATATCCCAACCATTAACATCAACTTTAATTTCATGAGTCCCTAAATTAAGCATGGGCTCAATAGCAAATACCATTCCCACTTCGACTTTTTCCCCTTTTTCAGAAAGGGCGTAATTAACAATCTGCGGTGCTTCATGAACCTTATATCCTACTCCATGTCCAGTTAAATCTCTCACAATCCCATATTTACCTCTTTCTTTAACATATTTTTCAATAATTCGACCAATATCATTAACATACATTCCTGGTTTTAATTCACTAATAGCTTTATTTAAACATCCTTTAGTCACTTTCATTAATTCTAAATTTTTTTCAGAAACACTTCCAATAGCTACAGTAATAGCATGATCTGTAAACAAACCTCCCTTTGCTGGCCACTTCATACCAATATCTAAACCAATAATATCACCATCTTTTAATTTTCTGTCACTAGGAATAGAATGCACAATTGCTTCATTGATTGAGGTACATAAAGTAGCTGGAAATGGATCAGGACTTCCATAACCTTTAAAAGACGGGATACCACCAGCTTCTAAAATTAATTTTTCTGCCATTTCATCCAACTCTTTGGTGGTCACCCCAACCGTAGCCTTTTCACCTACTTTTTTTAAAATATCAGCTAAAATTTTTCCTCCTTCGCTAAGTATTTCTATTTCTTTCTTAGTTTTAATAGTTATTGTCATTATATTATATTCTATTTATTATAATCAAATGTTTTTGGATCAGCTCCTTCTACAACTTCATGTTTCTTATAAACATGGTTTTTGTCCTTAGAAAATTGATCATTAATAATTTCAAAAGTATTTGGATCAGCTCCTTCTAATTTAAAACGACCTCTATACACATTATTTTTATCTTTTCCCCAACTACAATCTATAATTTCGAAAGAAAAAGGATCGGATCCTTTTAAGCTAACGCGATTATGCCAAGGAACATAATATACAGAAAACAAATTTCTAGTGTATTTACCAGAATCTGCATACTCAGCAGGAAGAATGCATCTATCTAAATTTATAAAATCAGATCTCCAATAAGAATAATATACTATGCCAATAAAAATTATAGAAACTATTATTAAAATCAAAATACTTTTTGAAATCTTTTTATTCATAATTATTTCCTAATTTCTTAAAAACTATAAGCTGATAGCTAAAAGCTAATCACTAATGCCTAATTTCCTAAAAATCTCTTCTGTCACTTCTGGAATCGATGGATTACCGTCAATATTAATCACCTTATCTCCATAATACTTAATTAAAGGCTCTGTTTGCTCTTTATAGACCTTTATTCTATTTTTAATAGTTTCTTCTTGGGCATCATCCCGAATATATAATTCTTGTCCACATTTATCACAAACTCCTTCTTTTTGAGGTGGATTAAATTTAAGATGATAAGTTTCACCGCACTTACAAGTTCGTCGTCCACCAATCCGCAACAAAACTTGATCTTCTGATAATTCTATGTTTAAAATAATATCAATATTTAAAATATCTTTTAATAATTCTGCTTGCCGCAAACTTCGAGGGTAACCATCCAAAATCAAACCCTGAGAAATATCCATATTTTTTATTTCAGCACTCATCATTTCAAAAGTAACTTTATCAGGAACTAAATCTCCTTTTTCTAAAATATCTTTAACTTTTAAACCTAACTTTGTTTCATTTTTAATATTTTTTCGAAAAAGATTTCCCGTAGAAATCATCGGAATATTTAATTTTTTAACTAATAATTCAACCTGAGTTCCCTTGCCACTACCCGGCATACCAAGAAAAATATAATTCATAAACATGGTCTTTTATTAATAAAATTTCATTTCTTTTTCTAACTATTCATTTATATTACCCTATTTTCTAGGATAAAAAAAGCCCGCTCTGTAAAAATAACAGTGCGGGACTAAATATTTATCGGGGTGCCTTTTTTACAAAGCCCAGGAATCTCCATAGAAGATGCCCAGTTACAAACCCAATTCCCGGTACTAAGGGGAAAAAGATGTAGAAAAAGACTTTCATTAAAGCCTTCCTATTTTCCGGATGAGTGTCCGGGAAAATAACCAAGGCTCTGAAGGACCCGATTAGAAATAAACCGGCAAAGAAAATGACTACAAAAATAGCCACTCCTATAACTTCATCTATCTCTAGTTCTTTGGAAAAGAGGCTAACAATTACACCTGCCGCAAAAAGAGAAAAATAAACTCCTTTCCCAACAACGCTATCATCAGTCCCTCCTCCACCTAATGGCATCAGGCAATATATGATCATTGCTAATACAATGATAGATATATAAGCTATAATACCTATAAACAATTTCTTTCCCATTATTTCCTCCTATTTTTTTTATTTTATTTGATTGTTTAATCATATCATATTTTATGAATTCTGTCAACCCATTTTTAACAAATCAAGCTGAGTCAAGCTGAGCTTGATGAGTTCGACAAACAAAAAAATCGGGTCAAACCCGATCCTACTAACCACAAACTACTAACTAATTTAAAGCTCCTCGTAATTCCTCATTGTTAATTGAGCATTAATCTGTTTCACAGTCTCAATAACCACTGAAACCACAATTAAAATACTAGTTCCACCCACTATCATTGAACCAATTCCTGCTGTAAAATGCTGCATAACAACTGGTAAAACAGCCACTATTCCTAAAAATAAAGCCCCAGCAAAATTTACTCTAGTGACAATATTTTGTAAATATTCAGCTGTATGTTTTCCAGGTCTAATACCAGGAATAAATCCCCCTTGCTTTTGTAAATTTTCAGCAATCTTTTCGGGATGAAATATAATAGCAGTATAAAAATAAGTAAAAGCTACTACCAAAGAAAAATATGCTAAACCATAAAAAACTTGATTCTGGAATAAATCAATCACAAAATTAGCAATTGCTGCTACTGTTCCATTACCAGCTGAGGAAAAAAACTTAGCTACCATGGATGGAAACAATATTAAAGAAATAGCAAAAATTATAGGAATAACTCCAGCTTGGTTAACTTTTAATGGTAAATGAGTATTAACTCCACCATACATTTTATTACCTCTAATTCGACGAGCATAAGAAACTGGAATATTTCTTTGTCCTTCATTAATAATTACCACAACTACTATAGTAGCTAAAGCAATAAATAAAAATACCAATAAAGCAGAAATTTTACTTGTATCAAAAATAACAATTACCCTTTGTAAGGAAGCAATCCAACCTGAAACAATACCAGCAAAAATCAATAAAGATACTCCATTACCAATATTTTTTTCAGTCATTAAATCACCAATCCACATTAAAAACATTGTACCTGCGCAAATAGTGACTAAAGCTACTACAAATTGTGAAACAGATAAATGACCAATAATATTATATTGAGATTGTCTTTGAAACAAAACAATCAAACTATATCCCTGAATAAAACTCAAAGGAATAGTTAAATATTTAGTATATTGATTAATCCTCTTCTGTCCTGAATGCCCTTCTTTTGATAAAGCTTCTAAAGAAGGAATTACCATTGTCAACAATTGAATAATAATAGAAGCTGTAATATAAGGACCAATTCCTAACATAACTATTGAAAAACTCTTCATACCTCCACCAGAAAACATATTTAATAAACCTAAAATCTGATTAGATTCAAAAAAATCTTTTAAACCTGAAACATTAATTCCCGGAATAGGAATATGAGCTGCGATTCTACTGATAATTAGCATTACGAAAACAAAAGCAATAGCCTTTCGTAATTCTTTAATTTTATAAATCTGTTTTATCTTTTCTAACATTTTTATACTAATGATACTAATTAAATGATACTAATATACTATTTATCGTCTTTCTTAATCTCTTCCTGATCATTAACTGGCTTGGTTGATTTCTTAGATCTATTTTTTTGATTCTTTAAACTTGGCCTAACTTTGGGAGTTTCAATAATCTCTCCACCTGCTTTTATTATAGCCTCTTGAGCACTTTTTGAAAAACTATGAGCCTTAATCTTCAACTTTTTATTTAAAACTCCTTTACCTAATATCTTTACACCATTCTTAATACTATCAATTAAGCCTAATTTTAATAATTTTTTAATATTAACTTCTTCCCCATCTTTAAATTTTCTTTCTAAATCACTCAAATTAACAATTGCCACTTTATCAGAATTTCGATTAAATCCTCTTAATTTTGGAAGCTGAGCAATTATTTTTTTCATTCCCATTCTTTTCAAACCAGATTTTCCACCACTTCTTGATCTTTGGCCTTTCATTCCTCGTCCAGAATAATTTCCTCTACCAGAAGCATTACCCCGTCCGCGACGTTGTTTCTTTGATTTAGCTGATTTTTTTACTTTTAAGTTACTTAAAGTTAACATAAAATTTTTATTAGTCATTAATCACTAATTATTAGCTCCTAGAAATTAACACATAAGGATAATTACTATTAATTGTGAATAACTTATTTATTTGGTATCTTTTTTAATCTCTTTTTTATCCTCAATCTTTTTTGTATCCTCTATTTTTGAAGCATCTTTATCGTTCGAAATTTTATCAGTCTTCACTCCTGTAATTTCTTCCTCTGATACTTTTCTTAATTTTTCTAAAGCTTTAAAAGTAGCTTTAACATTATTGATCTTATTATTGGTCCCATACATTTTAGCGATTACATCCTTTACTCCTGCTAATTCAAAGATATCTCTAACAACACCACCAGCAATTATACCTCTTCCTTCTGGAGCTGGCTTAATAAAAATAATTGCTGAATTAGATTTCACCTTAACTTCATGAGCAATAGTATCTTTATAAGTATTGATTTTAACCATTCTCTTTTTGGCTTGAGACACTGCCTTATTAATAGCAATCGAAACATCAGCACCTTTAGATGTACCCCAGGCTATTTTACCTTTTAAATCACCAATAACAACACAAGCTCTGAATCTTAATCTTTTTCCACCAGCTGTAGTTCTAGTAACTCGAGCAATATCAACCAATCTTTGTTCAAATTCTGGTTTTTCTCTTCTATTATTTTTTTGATACATATGCTAATTTCTTATTTAAAAAATTAATCCCTCTTTTCTAGCGGCATCAGCCAAAGCTTTTACTTTACCATGATATTTATAATGATTCTTATCAAATACAACTTGTTTTATTTTTTGCTCCTGAGCCTTAATAGCTATTGATTTTCCTAACTCTTCAGCAATTTTAGAATTATTACCGTGTTTTTTTAATTCTTTATCACTAACACTTGCTAAAGTCTTAAAATTTTGATCATCTATCAATTGAACAAAAATATGTTTTAAACTAAAAAATACATTCAATCTTGGTCTATCTTTTGTACCTTTAATAATAGACCTCACTCTTTGATGTCTTCTTTTTCTCAATTCTACTTTTTTCTTATCTTTATTCATTCCATTATAGATAATTTATTGTTTAATTATATTCATCATTCTAAGTTAGTATGTCATTCCGGGCTTGAGGGTCTGCCCCAGCGTTAGCGAGGGTATCCGGAATCTAGAGATCCTGAGTCGAGCTCAGGATGACATCTAATCGAGCTAAGCTAGATTGGAATGACAACAGGACCCTAAGCTGCTGATTTAGCTACTTTGCCTTCTTTTCTTCTAATAACTTCATCAACATATTTAATACCTTTTCCTTTATAAGGCTCTGGTTTTTTAATTGCCCTAATCTCAGCAGA
>JAIOTH010000065.1 GCA_021106915.1 bacterium
ACATTTCTCCTTTTCATTCGTCTTATTTATTGTAGGCTTATTATGAAGAACGAATAGTAATATGTAAAATATAAACTATGAGTTCTAAATAATTTGTAGCCAAAAATAGTAAATCGTAATAGAAAAGTTATTTTATAAGAAGCCTGAAGGATAAAAAATTTATATAAAAAATGAAAGACTTATTCAAACAATTAAATGAATTCAACCAAATTGAACCAGATGAAAAATATTGGCACATTAACCGTGCTGTTTTGGTGAATCAAATTGAAGGAGATATTAAGTCTAAAAGAGCACAAAGATTTAACTTTGAATCTTTGTTTTTTAATTTGGTTATTTTTTTTAGAAGTTTAGTACCTGGTTGGAAATTTGTTTCTATAAGTTTGTCGGTTATGGTTGTAGTGTCATCTACTTTTTTTGGAGCTCAAGCTTCTATGCCTGGTAATACTATTGGTAATATTCTTTATCCGGTAAAAATTGGTATTGAAAAAGCAGAGATAATTTTAGCTAAAGATGATATATCTAAAACTAATATTTTATTAGAACAGGCATCTAAGAGATTAGAAGAAATGAATCATTTAATAAAAAAAGAAAAAAATGATGATTTAGCTAAAGTTAGTAAAAATTTGAAAAATAATTTAATTCAGGCTAATGATAATTTAAAAAATATCGGAAAAAATGTAGATAAAAAAGAAGATTTAATAGAATTAGCTAAAATTGTTAATAAAGAAAATAGTGAAACTATGTTGAGTTTACGAGCTACTAATAGTAAAGAAATTAATGAAGTTATTAAAGTTAGTCAAGAATTAAGTGATACAGTTATAGAAATTATTATGAATAGTAAAGAATTAGCTGATGATGAACAAAAATTGATTAATGAAAGCATAAATAATAGGATTAAATTACAAGAAGAAGAACTAGCTATTCAAATAGATCAGAATATCAAAGATAAGAATGATAAAGAAATAGAGTTATTAGAAATAAATGATAATAATGAAAAATTGATTGAAATTACTAAAACAAGTACGGACACCCCAGAAATAATAGAAGATGAAATAATTGAATTTAATATAGATAATATAGAAGAAGCTACTAATACAGAAGGAATTAAAGAAAGCCTAGAAAAAGCCAAAGCTTTATTAGGGGAAGGTAATTATAATGAAGCTTATATAGAGACCAAAAAAGTAGAATTTTATATAGAGTTAGCAAAAGATATTTTAGATGACGAAGAATATCAGAAAGAAACTGAGAAAATTAAAGAAGAGATTGAGGAAGTGAAATCAGAAACTGAACAGGTTATTGAAAATTAAAATTAATAATTTATAAATATATAGTTTATATATATTGATTCTAGCTTTAGGTTTTACCTAAGGTTTTGAATAAAATAAGTTCATTGTCATACGATTGCAATTATTTCTATTATGGCTCATTAGCCTAGACAAATAGAAAGATCGATGCTATCTATCGTAGATTTTAATTAAAATAAAATGATCTATGATAAGGCAATTGGTTTAGAATCTAATGTTTAATCATGAACCGTTTCCATGAACTAGTCGTCCAAGTTTTACTTGCTTCCAGTTTAAGGTTTAGGTTTATGGTAGACATAATAAAAATAGCAATTAGTAACAATGACTTTTAAAGGGAGAAAAAAACAATATGAATTTAATTAAAAAATTATTCGTTTTTACAGTAATTTGTTCTTTGGCATTTGGTATGCTAGCTCCAGTAAATGTTGCTGAAGCAGCTGATATTACTGCCGGAGATTTGATTAAATCTGACGTTTCATCAGCAGTTTATTACTATGATGGATCACAAAGACTTGCTTTTCCAAATCCAAGTGTATATTTCAGTTGGTATGAGGATTTTAGCACTGTAAAAACAATTTCTGCTACTGAGTTAGCAGAGGTTACTTATAATGGAACACTAGTTACAATGAGAGCAGGAACAAAATTGGTAAAGATTGAATCTGATCCAAAAGTTTATGCTGTCGAACCAGGTTCAGTTTTAAGACATGTTGCTGACGAAGCAACTGCAATTGCTCTTTACGGAAGTGATTGGTCTAGTATGGTTGTTGATGTTTCAGATGCTTTTTGGTTTTGGTATGATAAAACAGATGCAGTTGATAATGCTGTGACTGCAGATGCTCATCCAGAAGGTACTTTAATCAGATATGCAGGTTTAAATGATGTATATTACATTGAAGGAACAACAAAGAGATTAGTGTCAACAGAAGGTTTTGCAGCTAATATGTTCTCAGAAGAATATGTAGTTGAAAACGTTGCTGATACTATTGCTTATACTAACGGATCATCTGTCACTGTAGCTGAAGATGCTCTATTTCCAATTACTGAAAGTAATACAACTGTTCCTGATCCAGTAGGAAGCGCTACTGTTGCTTTATCAGCAACTAACCCAATTTCTGGTACTGCTGTTAAAAAGGCAGCTAGATATCCAATGTTAGAGGTTAATGTTACTGCTGGTTCTGATGCTGCTGTTTCAGTAAAATTAAAAGTTCAAAGATCAGGTTTAAGTGCGAATACTGATTTTACTAGTATTTCATTTTTAGAAGGTTCAAAACAAATTGGTAATACCAAGACTTTAAATTCTAATAATGAATGTTTATCAGATAGTATTAATGTTCCAGCAGGAACAACTAAAACTATTGTTGTAGCTGGTAATATTAGAAGTGATGGAACAGATACTTCTGGTGGTACCGCTGTCTTTAGCGTAACAG
>JAIOTH010000105.1 GCA_021106915.1 bacterium
CATATAAGTCAAAATAATAATTGTAAAATATTTTAAAAATTTATAAAAAATTTAAACTATTATGAATAAATTTAAACTATCTAAACTTCCGTTCGATATAGGGGTTTATAAAAAAAGAAATAAACAATTACCATTAGAATTACCATTTTTTTTGACTTTTGATCCAAAAATAGGATTAATAACCCAAAAAATTAATAATAAGATTAAGGATGCTTTAAAAAAATATTATACATTTGGAGGTTATGCTTCTACTCCATTAGGAGAGGGGATATATGCCACCAAACAAGCGAATGGTTTATATAAATTAATTAAACAGGCAATAAAGTTTTATGATAGAAAGATTGAAAAAATGAGTTTTTTAGAGATCGGATCATCGTATGGATATTTATTATATCTACTAAAAAAAGGAGGTGCTCAAAAAATTTTAGGGATAGAGCCTGGTGATGAAGGTGTTATAGGCGCTAAAAAATATGATATTCCGTTAATTCAGGATTTTTTCCCTTCAAAATTATTAACAAAAAAATTTGATTTGATCTTTAATCACGCTGTTCTAGAACATATTGAAAATCCATTATTTATACTAAAAAATATATATAAGCATTTAAATAAAAATGGAATTGTTTTTATTGCTGTACCTGACTGTGAAAAAAAATTAATGGTTGGGGATATTTCTATTATTGCACATCAGCATATAAATTATTTTACCAGGAATTCATTAAAAACAGTGTTAAAAAAAAGTGGTTTTACAAAAATAAAAATAATAAATGTAAAAGAAAGAGCATTGTTAATTGGTTATGGAAAGAAAAAAGAGTCAAAAAAACATAAATGCAAGGTTGTAAAAAGTAAACAGAATGATAAAAAAATATTTCAAATGTTTACTAAAACATTTTTGAAAAATATAAAAATTATACAAAAAATAATAAATCAATTCGAAAAAGAAAATAAAAGTATTGGGCTCTATGCTCCTTGTGGAAATTTAAGAGGACTGTTAAAATTTATAAAAGAGCCAAGAATATTTAATAGTGATAGCTTTAAACACAACAAATATATAACTAAATGCACAAATGCAATCGAATCCAAGGAAAAATTATTAAAAAATCCTGTAGATATTTTATTTATCGCTCCAATTGATTATGATATAGAGATACATGAAGATTTGATAAAAAATAAACTTAAAAATACCAAATTAATTTCTCTTAAAAAAATATATGAAGAAAATAGTGGTATTAAATATGTTAGAAGTGATATTGAATAGGGTTATATGAAAAAATACTTAAAATGTTTTAGTTTAAATATGAATCAAAATAAAAATCAAAAAAAGAATAATCGTAAAAATATTTTGGTTACCTGTGGAGGAGGTAGTGCTTCTATTTATTTTGCCAACAAATTCAAGAAAAAGTATAATATTTTTTTGGTAGATGCTAGTGCTCAAAGTATTGCCTCTCAATTAGATTTTCCTTTTAGTAAAGTTCCTTTTGGTAATTCTCCTGAATTTTTAAAAAAAATTGATGAGTTGATTAAAAAATGGAAAATTGATTGTATTGTTCCAGGCGCAGATGAAGAATTGTTACCAATAAGTAGATATTGTCAAAAAAAATTATATTTGAAAGCAGTAATTCCTTCTTATAATTTTATAGAATTATGTTTAAATAAAAAGCAATTAATGAAAAAATTAAAAGAGCTAAAAATTTCTAATTTGCCGACATTTATAGGTTTGCAAGAGATAAAGTATCCAGCTATAGTCAAACCTATTTATGGCAGAGGATCGAAAGAAGTTCATCTAGTAAAAAATGAGATTGAGCTGGAGGGGTATACTAAACTGTATGGAAAAAAAATTTCTGATTTAGTGATACAGAAAAATATTGATGGTGATGAATATACTGTTTCAGTCATTGTCAATAATCTTAATAAATTAATAGCTGTAGTTCCTAAAAAGGTGATTTTAAAGAAGGGTATTACTAGAACTGCAGTCATTCAAAAAAATATTGCTATTAACAAAGTTTGTGAAAAAATTGTTAAGCTATTAAATCCAAATGGGCCGTTTAATGTACAATTAAAATTATTTAAAGATAGAATTTATATTTTTGAGATTAACCCTAGACTTTCAACTACTTCTGTTTTAACAGATAGAGCTTTTGGTAATGAAATAGAGCTTTATTTAAAATATTATGATAAAACTAATATTCTAAGTCTTCCTAAATTAAAAAATAATATTTTTTTATACCGTTATGAAGAAAATTTTTTTATTTCAAATTTTAATAATAATTCTAAATTATGAATATTCTAATAATAGGCGGTTCGCGGTTTATTGGTCCACATATTATTAAAGAATTGATGAAAAAAAATCATACAATCACTGTTTTTAATAGAGGTCTTATTAAAAATAAATATCCACGAATAATAAAGTATATTAAAGGTGATAGGAATGATGGTTTTAATATAAAAGATCATTTTGATGTTGTAATAGACACATGTGCATATAATGGTCTACAAACCAAAAAATTAATACAAGAATTGAATTTTGATTTTTTAATACATATCAGTACAGTAGCGAGTTATAAAAAGTCATATATATTTCCCTTAAATGAAAAAAAATCACCTCTTGGTCCATGGCCACTTTGGATGGAATATAATAAAGGTAAAATTGAATGTGAAAAACTGTTAATGAACTCCGAAATAAAAAGTGCCATCATTAGACCAGTTTACGTTTTAGGTAGTCACAATCATTGTGATAGAGAGCATTTTATTTATTCAAAAATAAAAAAACGAGAACCATTATTATTACCTGGTAATGGGGAAGCTGTTGTACAATTTGTTTTTGTTCAAGACATTGCGAAGATTATTGCACATTTAGCAGAAAATAAAATTACTGGAATTTTTAATTGCTGTGGAGACGAAATGATTACCTTGAAAGGACTAGTAGAAGAAATGGGCAAAATAATAAACATTAAGCCAATAATAAAATTCAATTCTAAAACAGATGGTGATCAATTTAATATAAAAGAATTTCCATTTGCTAATGAAAATATTATTTGTAGTAATGAAAAAATAAAAAAAATAGGTATAAATTTTACTCCATTGTTGCAGGGATTAAAAGATGATTATCAAAATGATTATAAAAATTTAGTATAATATAAAATAATTTATGATAAATAGAAGCACATTTTTATGAATTATATTATTGGGGATATTCACTCAAATATAAATGAGTTAAAAAATCTTTTGAGAATAATAAAACCACGAAAAGAAGATAAATTGATTTTTATTGGTGATTATGTTGATAAAAATATTTATTTTGAAGAAACTATTAAATTTTTAATATCTTTAATTAAAAAGTATAGATGTATTTTAATAAAAGGAAATCATGATTTTGTTTGGGATAGATATTTAAATTTTAAAGAATTGTTTCGTCAGGATTTTTTACTAAATTATGGCGGTGTTGAAACATTAAGACAATTTACAGATAAA
>JAIOTH010000102.1 GCA_021106915.1 bacterium
ACTAATTTTAAACCAGCCTCCCCTAAGTTACCTCTCCTTTTTTGACTCAATAAAACTTTCTCCAAATTCTGAAGCTTATCAGTAATTCCCATTACTTGCTGATTAGTCTTATCTAAAGAAGTGATTTTCTCGGTAATTTCGGTAATCATTTTATTACTTTGACTGGAAATATTTTGAATAATTTGATTATTCTGTCCAAATTGTTCTTGCAAAACTTTAGTAGAATCCCCTAGTTTAGAATCTAAAGTTTTTGTCACTTCATTTAATTGATTTTGAATCATTATAAAAGACTGATCATCTTTAGGTGCTTCTTTTTTCTTTTTTAAAAGCAATACTATCACCGCGATTAGTAAAGCTAGGATGATATAGTTTAGTATATTCATAAATTTAAATTTCTAATTAATAAACTCTTCTCTTTTTTTAAAATATATTATTCTTTCCTTTGTCATTCCGGACTTGCTCCGCCTGCCTGCCGGTAGGCAGGGAATCTCGAGATCCTGAATCAAGTTCAGGATGACATGGTTCGGGATGACAAAAAAATTTTATTTGATCTTAAATAACTTCTTAGCATTTTTCCAAACTTGCTCAATAACTTCTTCTACTTTCATATTTTTAATTTCCGCAATTTTTTCAGCCACTTGAATAACATAAATTGGTTCATTTCTCTCTCCCCGATATTTTTGCGGAGCTAAATATGGTGCATCAGTTTCAATTAAAATTCTATCTAAAGGCATTTCTGCTACAACATCTCTTAAGCCTTGAGCATTAGGAAAAGTGATTATCCCTGTAAAACCAATATACATTCCCGCATCAATTACACTCTGGGCTTCAGCGATTTTACCGCCAAAACAATGCATTACTCCTCGTGAATAATTATTTTGTTCTAAAATTTTCAAAAGATCAAAATAAACAGTTTGCAAAGTAAAATCATTCCCAGAATTACGCCCGTGACAAATCAATGGTAAATCATTGTCTTTGGCTAATTCAATGTGTTTTATAAAAATTTGCTTTTGTTTTTCTATAATTTCTGACAAAGATTTCTCTTTCTCCTTTAAGTGAAAATAATCTAAACCAGTTTCTCCAATGGCTACGGTTTTATTTGTAATTAACTTTTGATATTTTTGAATATTAAATTCTTCGTCAAAAACATGGATCGGATGTAAACCAATCGTATTATAAAAATTACCATTTTCTGAAAGCTCCACTGCTTTTTTAGAGGTATCATATTGAGCTCCAATATTAATTACAGTCATTGGATAATCAAGACAACGCTCTATTACCTCGCCTCTATCTTCATTATAAGCTTCAAAATTCAAATGAGCATGAGTATCTATTAACATAAATTAGGGATTAAAAATTTAGATTTCAGGATTTAGGGTTTAAATTTTCTAAAGTATCTAAATATTCTCTAAATTTTTCTAAAAGCACCTCTTTATTAATTTCACCATCCACCAATCCCTGATTTTTTATTTTATTAATTACTTCTTCTGATATTCCTTTTTCTTCATTTAAATAATTAATTAATTCGTCTAAATCCATATTTTCCAAATCTATTCCCGTATTTTCCATTAAATCATCCATCTTTTCTTTAGAACTCTCTAACAAACCTGGAATTTCGTCTAAACTAGATGGTAAAAAAGGATTCATAAAATCTAAAACTTTACTTATATAAGGTGCCATTTTAGAATCTTCAATTGTAGAGCCCTCTACTTTTAAAATCGAAAAATTAGTTAAAACAGTTAAGGCAACAGTAATTAATAAAAGCCCCTGTAAAAAACCAAAGACACCCCCTAAAATTTTGTTAATGGGACTAATTAAAGGCAATCTAAAAATTTTATCAATAAAAAACACTAATAAAGCAAAAACTCTATTAATAATTACAAAAACTAATAAAAAAGCAATTATATTAGCCCAAAATTCATTAAAAAAACCAGTTATTTCTTGTAGCCAAGAAGACATATTAGGATAAAAAATCCCCGCAAAATAAACAGCAATTATTAAACCAATTATGCCTCCAATCGATTTAATAAAACCATGTCTCAAGCCTTTAAAAATAAAATAAGCTAAGACAATAATGAAAATTAGATCTAAATAATTCATGAGATTAGTTATTAGTTAGCCTGCCTGCCGGTAGGTAGGTAGTTAATAGTTGGTAGCTAATAAAAATAATAGCTACTTTTTTCAACTATCTTTTATAGTAAATTATTAATTATTTTTTTACAATCTAGGGAATAGTGGTTTTGCTGGTTTTTTAATTTTATCAGCCTGAATAATATCTAAAATTTCTTGAGATTTTTGAGGCATTAAAAAATTTAAAGAATAGGCTACATTGTATAAATTTTTTATACAAAAACCTAAAACTGATTTTAATTTTTCTTGATCATCTTTATTATTTGATTTTGATAATTCCCAAGGTTTTTCTTGATCAATTAAAAAATTACTCTCTTGAATTAATTTCCAAATTTTAACTAAAGCTTCTTTAAAATTAATTTTCTCAATATCTTGATTAATTTTACTTACCACGTCTTCTATAATTTCTAAACCACTTTTATCGATTTCTCCATCTAAATAATCTTCTACCATTTTAGTGGTTCGATTAATTAAATTACCTAAACCATTTACTAAGTCAGCATTATATTTAATTGGAAAATCCTCTACCTTAATATCTGACTCTGAACCAAAACTAAATTGAGACAAAATTAAATATTTACTCACTTCTGCACCATATTTCTCTACGACCTCATTAGGATGAATCACATTGCCAATAGTTTTACTCATCTTTTGACCATTGATAGTAAAAAACCCATGAATAGCTAATTGCTTTGGTAATTCCATTCCTAAAGCCAATAAAATTGCTGGCCAATAAAGAGTATGGAATTTTAAAATATCTAAAGCTAATAACTGAATATTTGCTGGCCAAAATTTTTGAAACAAATCACCCTGAGGATAATCAAGAGCTGTAATATAATTTGATAATGCATCCACCCAAACATAAGATTTTTGATTTTTATCCCACGGCAAATCAATTCCCCAAGGCACTGATTTTATAGAACGAGATATTGAAAAATCAGGTAAATCTTGTTTATCTATTAAGCCTAAAACTTCATTTTTTCTAGTCGATGGATAAATCAAAAGCTCATCTTTGGTAATTTTTTCTTTAATCAAAGGTAAAAAATCATTTAATCTAAAAAACCAATTTTTTTCCTTAACTAATTTTGGTTTCTGATTATGATCAGGACATTTTTCATCTACCAAATCACTAGGATTTAAAAATTTTTCACACCCCACACAATATAACCCTTCATATTCTGATTCATATAAGACATCATTTCCTAAAGGAGTTTTTGCTTCCTTTAATTTATTCAAAATATCAGTAACTATTTTAATATGCTTTTCTGAGGTAGTTCTAATAAACTGATCATTACTAATTTCTAAATTTTGCCAAGCTTCTTTAAATTCGTCACTAATCTGATCTGTAAACTTTTGAGGATCAATTCCTACTTTTGCTGCTGATTCGGCAATTTTAGCTCCATGCTCATCAGTACCAGTTAAAAAATAAACATTGTCATCACCTAATTTATTACGATAATAACGCGCCAAAACATCTGCCACAATAGTCGTGTAAGCATGCCCAATATGTGGCTTATCATTGACATAATAAATCGGCGTTGTAATGTAAATTGTTTTATTTCTATTATTCATAACTTTTTACTTTTTACTTTATAACCTTCAACTACTACCACAAACTCTCCCTTAATCACATCATTTTTTAAATCATTAATTACTTTTTCTAAATTTCCTCGATAAATTGATTCAAATTTTTTAGTTAATTCCCGAGCTACTACTACTTTTCTATCCTTTTGAAAACCCAAATTAGCTAATTTCTCCAAAGATTTTATAATTCGATGAGTAGATTCAAAAAAAGCTATAGTTCTTTTAGATTCTATAATTTCCTTTAATAAAGTCTCTTTACCTTTTTTATGAGGCAAAAATCCCAAAAAAATAAAATTGTCAGCAATAAAACCAGATAAAGAAAGAGCTGTGATTAAAGCTGAAGCTCCAGGAATAGCCTCTACCACATTCTCGTTTGGAAATTGATTAACAATGACTTCTACTAATTTTCCTACTGGATCACTGATTCCTGGAGTACCAGCATCACTAACATAAGCAATATTTTTCCCTTGTTCTAATAAATTTAATATTTGATTAACTTTAGCACTTTTAGAATGTTGATGATAAGAATTAATCTTATTCTGAATATCGTAATGATTTAGCAATTTTTTGGTAACTCTAGTATCTTCACAAAAAATAATATCAACTGATTTTAAAATATCAATCGCCCGAAAGCTAATATCTTGCAAATTACCAATCGGCGTTGCTACAATGTAAAATTTATTATCCATATTAAATTACTTTTCTAAACTCTTTCTTGTCTAAAAAATCTACAATAAAAACTGATAAAGCTGCAGCAATAGGTACAGAAATTAAACCACCAATTATACCAGCTAGCTTAAATCCTACCAAAATAGCAATAATTACTATGATCGGATTAAGACCCACCGACTTACCAATAAATTTTGGTACAATAACGCCATTTTCTAATTGCTGAACAATTAGATATAAAATACCTACAAAAATAGCTGCTGGACCTGATTGAGTTAGAGTTAATAAAATTGCTATAATACCAGCAATCCAAGGTCCAAAATAAGGAATAATTTCTAAAACTCCAGCTAATAAAGCTAAAACTAAGATATATTTTATATCGAAAAATATTCCTAAAAAAATTAATCCCAAAAATGTAACCGCGAATATTATTACTGATAAAATTAACTGTCCTCTTAACCATTGTCCTAATTTAATCTGAATTCGTGAAAACAAATCTATTGTATAAGCTCGATATTTTTTAGGAATAATAGCATCAGTAAATTTCTTAATAGCATTTTCCTCAGTAGTAAAATAAAAAGAAATTACTAAAATAGTAATAAAACTAAATATTC
>JAIOTH010000123.1 GCA_021106915.1 bacterium
GGTTTGAATTTGAAGTCCAACTATAATGTGATTGATGCAACTTTAGGTGGCGGTGGACATGCTCAGAAGATTTTAGATAAAATTAAACCGCAGGGAAAATTAATAGGAGTTGATCTAGACGAAAAAGCTTTGAATATAGCTAAAGAAAATTTATTAAAAGATAAAAATCAAGCTCAAAATATAATTCTAATTAAAGAGAATTACAAAAATATAAATCAAGAGCTACTTACAAAACAAATAACAAAAACAAATGAATCATTATCAAACATACCAATTAATGCTATTTTACTTGACCTTGGTCTTTCTTTATATCAATTACAAGAGAAGGGGAGAGGTTTTTCATTTTATGGTCAAGATAGTTTAGATATGAGTTTTTCTGAGGGAGACTCGGAAAGTGTGAATGATATATTGGAAAATTATTCAGCAGAAAATTTAGCTAATATTTTTTACAAATTTGGGGAAGAAAAATTGTCCCGTCAAATAGCTAGTTTAATTGTTAAAAGAAGAGCTCAGGAAAAAATAGATACTCCTAGAAAATTAGTAAAAATTATAGAGTTAATTTATAAAACTAAGTTTAATAATAAATCAAAAATTAATCCATCTACAAAAGTATTTCAAGCTCTCAGAATTTATGTTAATAAAGAATTGGAAAATATTGAGATTTTTTTACCGAAGGCGATTGATCTTTTAGAAAAAAAAGGAAGATTAGTAGTAGTTACCTATCATTCTTTAGAGGATAGAATAGTGAAAAAATATTTTCAAAAAGAAGCTAAAGATTGTTTATGTCCACCAGAATTACCAATTTGTAAATGTGGGCATTCAGCTCAGATAAAAATAATTAATAGAAAAGTTATTACCCCTAGCGCAGAGGAGATTAAAAATAATCCAGCTGCTCGAAGCGCTAAATTAAGAATTGTAGAAAAAATTTAGGTCAATACTAATATATGAATTTATATTAATTAAAATAGAAATTAGTATATTAGTAAAACTTGATTAGTATAAAATAAAAATAAATTTACCTCGTCGAAGACGGAGTAATTAAAAACAAAAATATGAAAAACAAAAATGGATTTTTAATTTTAGTTAAAAAGTTTATAATCAAATCTAAAATAAACATGAAAACAAAAAATCAGAGAAAAATTTGTTATATGGTTAATATTTCTTTGGTTGTTATTGTTTTTGGTTTATTATTTTCTAATTTAATTCAGTTTACAGGTGCGGCTAGTGAAGGTTTTGTTCTTAGAGATTTAAATTCTAAATTAGCAATTTTAAAATCAGAGCACAAAGATTTAAATTTAGAATCAGCGGAATTACAGTCTATTGATCGAATTAAAGAAGAAATAAAAAAATTAGGTTTAATTTTGTCTACGGAGAGAGATTATATAAGCTTAATGAAAGATACTATAGTGAAGAGATAATAGACTTTTTCGAAATTTTTTTTCTACTATTAAGAAATAATAATTTTCGTAAAACGAAATAATCCTCGAAGAAGTCTAACTAATAAAATTTTATTTATGCGGGCTAGAAAAGCAGTAATTATAGACGCTGATCGAATGGATCGTTTACAGATATTTATGCTTTTTATGCTAATTCTTCTGTTGATGATTACGATGCGCCTTTTTTATTTACAGGTTCTTAATAAGCATATTTATTCGTCAAAGGCTGAGGCTCAACATTCTTTTGTAAGTAAAATAAAACCTAAACGAGGAGAAATTTTTTTATCTAGTGAAGATAATATCAAATATCCTTTAGCTATAAATAAAAATTATTTAAAATTATATGCGGTTCCTAATCTAATAGATAATCCTTTTGAGGTGAGTGAAAAATTGGCAGAGGTACTAGAAATGGATCAAGAAATTATTTTTAATAGAATCTCTAAAGAAGATGATATTTATGAACCAATTAAATCTAAATTAACAGATGACGAAATTGAAAAGGTAAATGATTTAGATATTGATGGTTTGGATTTTATTAAAGAGACTTACCGATATTACCCTAATGAAAATATTGGATCACATCTAGTTGGTTTTGTTGGTTATCAAAAAGATGAATTAGTAGGAAATTATGGTCTAGAGGGTTGGTGGGAAGAAGAATTAAAAGGTCAAGAATTAAGTATTAATGCTGAAAAAGATGTTTATGGAAATTTTATTACTATTGGCGAAAGAAGTAGTGGTAAAGTAGAAAATGGTAAAGATTTATATTTGACAATTGATCGTTCTATTCAACATTTTTCTTGCCGAGCCTTAGAAGAAAGTGTTAAAGAATATGAGGCTTTAAAGGGTAGTGTAATTGTTTTAAATCCAAAAAATGGTGATATATTGGCAATGTGTAATTATCCAGATTTTAATCCTAATACTTATTATGAGGTAGAATCAGTCGGTGTTTATAACAATGATGCTACTTTTGTTTCTTATGAGCCAGGAAGCGTTTTTAAGGCGATTACTATGGCTATGGGTTTAGATTTAGATTTAGTGAGTCCAGAAACTACTTATTTTGATACAGGTGGCTTTGAAGTAGAAGATTATGTTATTAAAAATTCAGACAATAAAGCTTATGGAAACCAAACCATGGTTCAGGTTTTAGATGAGTCATTAAATACGGGAGCCGCTTTTGTGGCTGAGAAAGTTGGTCGAAAAAGATTTTTAGAATATGCTCAAAATTTTGGTTTTGGAACTAAAACAAGTATAGAATTGAATTCAGAATCATCTGGTGATTTAAGTAATTTAGATCGTTTAGGAAAAGTATTTTTAGCTACTGCTTCTTATGGACAGGGAATTACAACAACGCCAATTCAATTAGTAATGGCTTTTGGATCGCTTGTTAATGGTGGTTATTTGTATAAGCCTCGGATTATTAAAGAAATAGTTTATTCTGACGGTAAGAGAGAAGAGATAGAATCAGAGCTTGTTCAAAAGGTGATTTCTGATCGAACTGCTAAACAAATTTCAGCTATGTTAATTTCAGTAATAGAATCTGGACATGCTTCCTTGGCTAAAGTTGATGGGTATTATTTGGGTGGTAAAACTGGTACAGCTCA
>JAIOTH010000069.1 GCA_021106915.1 bacterium
TAATAGCCTTTTTAGCTTTAGATATAATTTGTTCCTCAATATTATCTTTTTTTTTGTTTAGATTTTGGGATTGCGTTTGAGGATTGGTAATTTTTTTATTATATAAAGAATCAATACCGCCAGTATCAACAATATTGAACTCTGCTCCTTGCCATTCTGATTCTTGTTGATTGGTGTCGCGAGTAGTTCCAGAAATACGACTAGTAATAACTTTATTTTTAACAAATAAATTAAAAAGAGTGGACTTACCAACATTGGTCCGACCGATAATAGAAATTGTAGGAAGATTATTCATATAGAGTTAGTTTTTAGCTCTTAGTTTTTAGTTGTTAGCTATTAGCTTATTTATTTTTAAAATTTTAATCTACTAGATCATGCCCTAAAATAATTAAAAAGTCAAGATCTTCTAGTCCAAGATAATTTTTTAATTCTTCAGGAATAATATTTGATCTAATTCCAAAAATTTCTTCTTGAATTTTATTTAAAGTTTCTGGTTTTTTATTTTTACTTAAATCAATAATTAAAGTGCTAGTGGTATTTTGATTAGGGGAATTATCAATTCTTTCTACATTTATTCCTAAGTTAATTAATCTTTGGGCACTTTGAGAAGCTAGTCCACCTATTTTGGTGCCGTTTAAAATATGAATTTTGGCTTGTTCTTTATCTAGTTCATTGGACTCAAAAATGTTGCGAAAAAAAGAGGAGAGTAGATTATAGTCATTATTTTTAGGAATTAAAATAAAAGCTCCATCATAAGTAGAAGTAGCGTTACGAAGTAAATTTCCAGGAGCATCATTTAAAACAGTGTTAAATATTTTATCTCGATCCATTTCTCTTAAAAATTCTACAAAGCGAATTGCCTCCCAGTTTTCAATGTCAGTTTCAATATACTTTTTTAATATTTGAAAAAGTTTGATTATTTTATTGGGATTAGTGAGTGTTGAAAAGCTGAGCATTTTTTCTTTAATAGCTTGAATAATTTTAAATTGTCTTTCTGATCGAGCAAAGTCAGAGGCCTCAAAACCATTTCCAGAAGTTACTATTCCATGTCGGGAACGGGCAAATTGAAGGGATTCCTCGCCACTTAAATGTTGTGAACCAGTTTCAAAGTTAACAGTCATGATTTTGTGATTTTTTGTAGGATATTGATAGTCGATAAAACTGTTTTCAATATAAACATTAATACCACCTAAGGCATCAATTATTTCTTCAAATCCAAAAAAATCAATAGCTAGACTATAATGAATTGGAATGCCGATATTGTTTTCAGTTATTTTTTTAGTATAATTTAGTCCAGTTTCATCTTCTTGGTATTCGCCAATAGTGTATAAATGGTTTATTTTTTTATATAAATTTTTTTCGGTTTTTACAACCATATCGCGAGGGATAGAAACCATTGAGGTTTCATGAGAGTCGTGATTATAACTTAAGATAATCATGGTGTCGGTTAGTAAAGCTCCGTCATGACCTTCACCGCCCATGCCCAAAATTAATAAATTAGTTCGACCTTGAGTTTCGCCTTTTAATTTTTTAGTATCCGCTGCAATTAAGTGAGAGATTTGGTTGATTAGAGGATTTTTTTTAATATTTTGAGCAATACTTGATTCAGATCGAGCAGCAAAATTAGATAATAAAAAAATAGATAATAAAAAAATTACCAAAAATAAAAAAAACACATTTTTGATTATAATTCGTGATTTTTTCTTTTTAAATTTTTTTTGAATCTCTTGGATATCTAGGGCTTCATTTTCTAAGAGATTTTGTTCAAATTTATCAGAGGTCATTAAAAAATATTAATTAAATTAGGTATGAAATATTATACAGTAAGTCTAATATAAAAGAACATATTTATCAATCTTTAAAAATCTGCTAGTATTAATCTATATGTATGATTTTTTAGAAAAACGAAAGGAAGATAAATTTGGAGTACAAGCCGATAATACTATTGATATGATAGTAGGTTTTGTTTTTGAAAAATTACCTTATCTTAGTTTGTTATTAGCTTTTTTGTATTTGGTTTATAATATATTACGACCAGCAATAGTGATTACTAATATAAATAGTTTTTAGTTGATAGTTTAGAAATAAATGAAAAGCATAGGAACATGCCTATGCTTTTTTTATTGTTCGACCATTCAACAAAGGCAGGCTTTTTTTAAAAGTCTCTTTTCCATTTGTTGAATTTTTTTCAAAAATTTTCTGTTGATTTTTTCTGTAATATTTTCAGGTATATAATGTTTATACCCACAATTATTACAGGTTCCAGAGAATCCGCCATCACTTAAAGAATTGTAGAAAATTTTTTTTCCACATTTTGGGCAATTAGGATAATCGCTCATAATTCCTCCTTTTCCAAAATTTTTTGGTTTGCTATTTTCTATCTAATGTTTATCTTATTTTAGTAAAGAAGTCAATTCATATTTTGTGATTTTGTAATAAACTTGTTAATATGAATATATTAATATAAATATGTAAATAAAAAAGTTATAATGTCTTTTTTGAAAAATTTTAAACTTTTAGAATTCGAAGAGCTATATTTAAAAAGAAAATTTAAGCCGGGATTGGCTTCTCTTTATACAAATAGGATAACTCAGCAAACAGCATCGGGTTTGATTAATTTATTTTTACCAATTTTTCTTTTTAATTTTTTTGAACAAAATATTAATGGAGTAATATTATTTTATTTAATCGGTTATTCTTTGGTAATATTTTTGATACCTTTGGGGGCTATTTTGATGACCAGAATTGGTTTTAAAAAATCAATGATTATTGGTTCGCTTTTTTCATCTTGTTATTATGTTGGAATTTATATTTTAAGTCAGGGGTATTTTGTAGCTATATTTTTTATGATTGGATTTTTAACTTTATCCAGAATGTTTTATTGGGTTCCTTATCATACGGATTTTGCTAAATTAACTAATAAAGGAAGTAGAGGTCGAGAAGTAGCTTTATTGGTTTCCATTGCTTCTTTAATTAGCATAGCTCTTCCTTTTGTTTCAGCATTTATTATATTTAGATTTGGCTTCACAACTTTATTTGCTATGGCTCTGGGAATTGATTTGGTTTCGACTTTACCAATTTTATTTGTTAAACCAATTAATGAAAAA
>JAIOTH010000004.1 GCA_021106915.1 bacterium
ACAGGGAAATAATTTTTTCTTTGTCATTCCGAGCGAAGTCGAGGAATCTTTGAGGTGATAGTATTCGAATATATGAAGATTTCTCCATTACGGTCGAAATGACAAAATATTATAAATTTTAAAGACAAAGAAAAAATATGAAACAGTATTTAGATTTAATGAAAAGAATATATGAGAAGGGGAAAGATCGAGAGAATCGAACTGGTGTGAATACTCGAGGTATTTTTGGGGCTCAGATGCGTTTTGATATTTCCGAAAGATTTCCCTTATTAACTACTAAAAAAGTTCATTTACGCTCAATTATTCACGAATTATTGTGGTTTTTAAGTGGCGATACTAATATTAAATATCTGAATGATAATAATGTTAGTATTTGGGATGAATGGGCTGATGAGAATGGAGATTTAGGTCCAATTTATGGTAAACAATGGACAGCATGGGAGTCTAATGATGGTACTAAAATTAATCAGATTCAATACATTGTTGATGAAATAAAAAATAATCCAATTTCTAGAAGAATGATTGTTAGTGGTTGGAATGTTGGTGATTTACAAAGTTTAATTAAAGGAAAAAAGTCAGCTCCACCACCATGTCATTCTTTATTTCAATTTTATGTCAGCGAGGGGAAATTATCTTGCCAGCTTTATCAACGAAGTGCAGATTTCTTCTTAGGCGTGCCATTTAATATTGCTTCTTATTCTTTATTAACTATGATGATGGCTCAAGTTTGTGGTTTACGGCCTGGAGAGTTTGTGCATACTTTTGGTGATGTTCATATTTACAATAATCATTTTGAGCAAGTTGAAAAGCAATTAGCTCGGAAAACTAGAGAGTTGCCAACTATGAAAATTAATCCAGAGGTCAAAGATATATTTGAATTTAAGTTTGAAGATTTTATTTTAGAAAATTATGATCCACATTCCGGAATTAAAGCACCAATTGCGATTTAAATAAAAATTAAATTTATTACTATTTTGAAATATGTCTGAAAAATTTAATCCAGAGAAAATACAAAAGAATGTTGAATTGGAGTCTGAAATTCAATTAGAACCAGAAAAAATAGCTCAGAAAAAGTTAGAAATTTTAATGCAGAAAGATTTTAAAGATTTTGGAATTAGATTTATGAATATTGGCGAATACGATAAAATTATTAAAAAAGGGGATTATGAAGAACGAGAAGTATTTATACCAAAAATATTTCATGGGAATAAAATGAATTTTAAATCCTTCTTTCAGTCTAGGGGGCATAGTTGGGGTAATTTTGTTCGTTCATCTACGGATTGGGATACTTCTGTCAGGGATCTTCATCATTACGCTGATTTAATTGATTTCCTTCGTGAAGCTCATGGCAAAATCAAAAAAAACGGAGAAGAAGAAAATATTCGTGAAAAAACGATGGAAAGATTTAGAAACAAAATAGAAAAAAATGAAAGGAGAGAATTATCAACTCATAAAGATAAAATATTTGGTGAAGGGAAGGGTGCTGAATGGTATATTAAAAATTTGCCTACATTGATTGGCGATAAACAAGCGCTTGAATTCATGAATTTAGTAGATGGGGTTGTAGAAGCAGAACATCAAGAAACATTTAATCCAAATTATAATTCTAATAGGAATGAAGATAAAAGTTATTATCTAAAAGTTATTCAAAAAATGATAGATGAAATAATGGGTTCTGATGAGAATAAAGGATATGATGTTTATAGAGCTTTTAATCTTATATATGATCAAAAGAAACAAATAAAATGGATAGGTGAAGAACGGTTTAAAATTTTAATGGATTTCAAAAAAGATTCTAATTATTTAAAAAAGGGAGATAATCTCAGAAAATTTATTAACGCTTATAGTTATGTTAGAACTGGAATAGCATATGATAAAGAATCATTACAATATCATGTGGGATTATTATTTGATATGAAAGCAATTTCTAATCGAGATAGTTGGGGTCATCCGGAGTGGAGGTATCTACAAACAGACAAATCAGAAGGAGCGAAGTCTAATGTTCTGGGGGTTATAGCCTTAATGCCTAATAAAGAATTAATTAATAAGTTAGTACAATCTTCTAATAAAAGTGGTTTATTAGCTCATCCCGTTTTTGATGGTTATGGAAATATTAAATATCCTAAAAAATCAAAAGATAAAATTAAAGAAAATTTATGATAAGTATAATTTGTGCGATTGGAAAAAATAAAGCTATTGGGAAAGACAATCAGCTTCTTTGGGATATTCCGCATGATTTACAACATTTTAAAGATATTACAGTTGGCCACCCAGTAATTATGGGTTATAAAACCTATCTTTCGATTGGCCGACCATTACCTGGAAGAACAAATATTATTTTAAGCAAGAAACTAGTTAATATCCCAGGTTGTATTGTTTGTACTTCTTTAGATGAAGCTATTAATAAGGGGAAGGAAATTGATTTAGAAGAGGTTTTTATTATTGGTGGTGGTAGTGTCTATGCTCAAACTATTAATTTAGTAGATAAATTATATTTAACAATTGTTGATGATACGGTGGAAGATGCTGATACTTTTTTTCCAGAATACGATCAATTTAATAAAGTGATAAAAGAAGAACATTTTGAAACTGATCAGTTTAATTATTCATTTGTAGAATTAGTGAAAAATAATAAAAAAGAAAAAATTTATAATTAATAATAAATTTATGGCAGAAAAATTTTCAAATTTAGGAAAAAATATAGATGAGGAAGTAATAGATAAACTGGAGGAAAAAAAATGGTTAGCTAAAATTTTTGGAGAGAAAGAAGATGAATTAAGTGAAGATAATAAGAAGAAACTTGAAGAATGGAAGAAAAGTGTTAAAGGTAAGAGTTTAGCGGAGATTGAGGAAATGGGAGAAAATTTAAAAAAAGAAATAGAAAAATTAGCTGAAGAAGAATAAATAATGATTTTTATTTTATTATATGAATAAAGGAAAATTTATAGTTGTAGATGGTTTAGATGGCATTGGTAAAAGTGTCGTTTTAGATGCTATTGTTGATTATCTTCGAAAAGATAAGGGTCAGCGAGTTTTGGATTTACATGAATATTGGGAAGAGCGTGGTTTTCATCCTGATTTTGATAATAAAGAAAATGGTCATCCCAATCCTTATTATATTAATTTAGATGATTATGATGTGATTTATTCTTCTGAACCAACTCATGTCGGAATTGGTAAGGTAATTAGGCAGGAAGTTATTACTAAAAATAGCCGATCTTATTCAGCTAATTTAACAGCAGAATGTTATTCAACAGATCGTTTGGTTTTATATAAAAGAGTAATTTTACCAGTTTTGAATGCTGGAAAAACAGTTATTCAATCTCGTAGCGTTTCTACTTCTATAGTTTATCAACCCATTCAGTCAGAATTACAAAAAGAAGGTTCTTTGACCATTGAAGATGTTTTGGTCTTGCAAGGAAATAAATTAGCCTTAGATAATGCCCCTGATTTATTGATTATTCCCACTATTAAGGATGTAAACATTTTATTTGAAAGATTAGCAGGAAGAGAAAAAGATGATAATTGTAATTTTGAAAAAATTAAATTCCAATCTAAAATTAAGTCTTTGTTTGAAGGTCAGGAATTAAGAAAAATTTTTGAGGAAAAAGGTTCGGTTGTTAAATATTTAGATGCTGGGATCTCAATTGAATCAACTAAAGAGCAAGCAGTCGATATTTATAAAGAAATTTTAGAAAATTAATTTTTTAACTTTACAATCATAACTCTCTCCAGACCTTGCAGGTCTTTTTTTATTTTTATCTGAGCTTGAGGAAATAGTCTTTTTATATAATTAAATAAACTTTTAATTTGTTCAGGATTTAATTCTATTAAAATATATTTTGGTTGATATTTGAGTTTTGAGATTTGTTCAAACAATTTTCGATAATCATCTAAACCATCTTTTTTAGAATAAAGAGCTAAGTTTGGTTCATTTTTAATAGAAGATTCTTTTTTGTAGTCGGTAGATAAATAAGGTAAATTAGCTATAATTATATCAAATTTTTTATTTTTTAATTTATTCAATAAATCAGATTTAAGGAATTTGATTTTAGAAGAGGCTTTATTTAAACGAGAATTTTTACGAGCCATATTGAGAGCTTTTTGAGAAATGTCAGTAGCAATAATGTTAAATCCTTGCTTGGCTAAACTAATAGCAATGCACCCAGAACCAGTTCCAATCTCGGCAATTCTATTTTTAGGTTTGATAATTTTTAAAGTTTCTGTAATTAGCAATTCTGTTTCGGGTCGGGGAATTAAAACATTTTTATTAACTAAAAACTTTAAACCATAAAATTTTTTATATCCTAGAATGTAAGCAATTGGATAATGAGTAGATCTTTTTTTAATAAGTTTTCGATATTTTTTAATTTGTTTCTGATTTAATTCTAATTCTGGATAAGTATAGAAAAATTCTTTATTTTTATGAATAACAAAAGATAATAATAATCCAGCATCTAATGAAGCTGAATCTATGCTTTGATCTTTTAATTTTACAACTCCCCAGTGAAGGAGTTTTTTAATAGTAGTCATAAAGATTTTATGAAAGCATTTTTTTAGAAATTAATTTCAACTCACCTCCCCTTTACTTCCCCTCCTCATCAAGGAGGGGATTTGAGGGGTGGTTAATTTTCATTTCTATAATGTTCTTTAAGTTTAGTAATAAATTCTTCAATATCACCATCCATAACTCGATCTAAATTATGAGAAGTTAAATTAATTCGATGATCCGTGATTCTATTTTGAGGAAAATTGTAAGTTCTAATTTTTTCAGAACGATCACCAGAGCCAATTTGAGATTTTCGGTTAGCAGAGAGTTCAGCCATTTTAGTTTCTTCTTCGTGAGCTAAAACTCTAGATTTTAAAACTTTCATAGCGCTTTCTTTATTTTGAATTTGAGATCTTTCATCTTGGCAGGAAACTACTATATTAGTTGGTAAATGAGTAATTCGAACAGCAGAATAAGTTGTATTAACTCCTTGTCCGCCCTTGCCTGAAGAGCAAAAAGTATCTATCCGTAAGTCTTTATTTTCAATAACTAAATCTACATCTTCAGCTTCTGGCAAAACAGCAATTGTCGCTGCTGAAGTATGAACTCGACCAGCTTTTTCAGTCTCGGGTACTCTTTGAACTCGATGAACACCGCTTTCATATTTTAAAGTTCCAAAAGCATGGTCGCCAGTAATTGAAAAAATTATTTCTTTGAATCCACCAATACCTATTTTATTTTCATTAATAATTTTAATTTGATAATTATTACTTTCAGCAAAACGAGAATACATTCGAAATAAGTCAGCAGCAAAGAGAGCAGACTCATCTCCGCCAGTACCAGCTCTGATTTCCATGATCGCATTTTTTTTATCCAAAGGAGAGGATGGATTGATTAATTTTTCGACATCATTTTCTAATTTTTCTAATTTTTTTTCTAAATCAGGTTTTTCTTCTTCAGCTAACTCAATTAAATCCTTATCTTCTGATTTTAGAGCTTCCTCGCAATCTTTAACTTGATTTCTAGCGCTTTCTAATTCTTTGATTTTATTAAGAGTTTTTTTAACTTCATTATATTCTTTAGAAATAACTTGTACTTTTTGGTGATCATTAAAAATAGCTGGATCATTCATTTGTTTTTCCAGTTCCTCAAATTTATTTTGATATTCTTCCGTCTTTGCTAAAGCTCCGACGGACATGTTGCTTTGTTCTTTGGTAATCATATAATTATAATTTTATTATAACATTCTATGTGGTTAATAAAAATAAAAAACACCCTTGTTGAACATAAAAGAGTGTTTTTATATATGTAAAGCTATTTTTCTGATTTTTCTTTTTTATTGGATATTTGACGGGCTTTTTTTGCTTTTTTTCCAATTTTATCTTTAGCAATTTCAGCTTGATCAGATATTCTCTTTTTATATTTATCAATAACACCAGAGTCATCAATTAGTTTTTGTTTGCCAGTATAAAAAGGATGACATTGTGAACAAATTTCTAAGTCTAATTTATCTATAGTTGAACCTACTTTAAAATTAAAACCGCAGGTACAAGTGACCTTTACATTTTTATTGTATTTTGGGTGAATATCTTTTTTCATAATAAAGCATTAATTATTTATATAGAGAATAATATCAGAACTTAAGTCGAAAGTCAAGGAAATGTATCTCATCTTTTGCAGGAAATAAAGGAGATATGAGCTGTAAAAACATTAAATAGTAAGTGGTGGATATTTTAGTTTTTTTGATTTTTTTATACAGGATAAGGCTCCAATTATAGCAAAAGGTATTCCAGCAATAGGTAGAAAACTTATAATAGCAAAAATGTATATTATTTTTAAGCCGTTTATTCTACTGATAGCATTTTTAGAATCAATTTGTAATGATTGAATTATTAGAACCATTAGAATAAGAAATACAAGCATTATGTTTATTCCTGGAAGAATTGCAATAAAAAATAAAACAGAAATAAATTTTAAATTAGAACTTAATTTTTGTTCAGGAGATTTGTTTATTCCTAGTGAATTTTGATGTTTTTGGATGATGTCTCCTTCTTGACCATTGATACTATTATTTTTTGAAAGCAAAGCAATTTTATAATACAGAGACTTTATATATAATTGTTTTGCTAAGTACATGGATGATAATAGAAACAAGGCAAATATAATATTCATTAGTGATTTATTATAGCTCATGACCAAAGTTGTTCCAATAAAAAGGATTATTAATGTAATAATAAGAGCTATTTTTGTATGCGGTATTATTTTTTTATCATTAATGTTTAGATTTTGTTCTACGGATTTATATTTCTTATTTATTATTTTGTGAAAAAATAGAAAAGTATATCTACTTAAGATAAGTTGTTTTTTTAAAAAATAAATTGGAAGAATCACAAAGATAATTAACGCATAAAAAATTGGAAAATAAAGTAGATTTATGTGGAATATAGATAAAATTAAAAGTAATATAATGGGATAAATTATAAATTCCATTACTTGAAAATATAGTAATGATTTTTGTTTTTTTATTAAGAATAAGGTTTTAATTTCTTGTTTTATTGTTTTTAATATTTTTTGGATATCAGTTGTTGTAGTCTCTGGCTGCAGTAGATAGATGTATTTGTTAAAAGTTTTAATAAGTCTTTTTGTATATTGTAACTTATAGTGTTCTTGTGTGTTAGTTATTGATTTTAGTTCTCGTAAAAGTAAATTTATATCAAATTTGAAATCATAAATTATGTAGTTAACATATGTTTTTCGGCATAAATGCATTATTTCAAAGATACTAAGATTATTTTTTTGCGAGTAATTAATGTAAGCTATTGGTTCAAATAGATCATGATTTATTGGCAGAAGATATTTGAGTATTATATTAACAATAACAATGATTATAGTTAATGAAGAGAGAACAGTAAAAATAATTATTATGAGTGGTAATATTTTTTCTAAAGATTCTTTAGAATTTATATTTTGTAATATGTAAAAATAGGATATAGAAAGAATAACAAAGAATAAAATAGATTTAATCAATTGAATAAAGTATTTTTGCTTAATGCTTTTTGGAAAATTCATAATTTTTTATCTTTAACTTATTATACAATGAAGTATTTGAAGTAAGCAAGGAAATACACTAATTATTTAGTGACATAGATGACGTTTTATTAAGTTGGATGAATTGAAAGATTGGTAGAAAAATTTTATTCAAGGTATTGCACTTCAATGTTGAATGTACCTTTAAAGCCATTGCCAAAGATAATTTATTGTGATAATATCTAGATACTTAAATATAAGTATTCTTATACTTAATTTTTTGTATTGTAATATTAAATTAAATTAAATATTTATGAAAACAGTATCAATTTTAGATTTACTAAAAAGTGGAGCTCATTTTGGGCATCTTAAGGCAAAAAAATATCCAAAAATGGAAAAATATATTTTTGGACTTAAAGACGGAGTACATGTCATCGACTTAGAAAAAACCATTGAAGAATTAGGGAAAGCTTATGATTTTGTAAAAGAAATTAGTGCTAATGATGGTAGTATTCTTTTTGTAGGTACTAAAAGACAAGCTAAGTCAATTATCAAAGAGGTTGCTGAAAAATGTGGTATGCCTTATGTTATTTCTCGTTGGATTGGGGGAACTTTCACTAATTTTGATAATATCATCAAATTACCGAAAAAAATGAAAAAATTAGAGGAAGATTTAGCAAATGGTGTTTATGATGAACATACTAAAAAAGAGAAATTAATGATTGAAAGAGAAATTATAAAATTAAAAGAAATGGTGGAAGGGATTAGAGATCTAGAAAAAATTCCAGATGCTATATTTGTAGTTGATATCCACGATGAAAGAACGGCAGTGGAGGAAGCTAATGTAAAAAATATTCCAATTGTATCTTTAGTAGATACTAATGTTAATCCTGAAAAAGTAAAATATCCTATTCCAGCCAATGATGATTCTGTAAAGACTATTAAACTTATTTCTAATATTATTGCAGAAGCAGTTTTAGAAGGTAAAAAAACAAAAAAATAAATTGTATAAATTAAATCAAAAATTAGTTTTAGTTATTTAGCTGAGGTGATTTCCTAAAAGCTAAAAACTACAAACTAAAAACTAAAGTTATGGTAGATTTACAACAAATAAAAACTTTAAGAGATAAGACTGGTGCGGGAATGATGGATTGTCAAAGAGTTTTAGAAGAAACTAATGGTAATATTGAGCAGGCTATAGAAATACTTAGAAAAAAAGGTGAAAAAATTGCTGCTAAAAAAGCAGATCGAGAAGCTAAAGAAGGTGTAGTTGCCGTTCAGAAATCTGGAAATAAAGTAGCTGTAGTAGCTTTAAACTGTGAAACTGATTTTGTAGCTAGAAATGAAGAATTTATAAGCACAGTTAATGAATTTGCTACTTATTTGTTAGAAAATGGTAAAGAAGGATTTAGTGATTGGGCGGAAGGTAAAATTAAAGATGAATTAATTGTTAAAATTGGTGAAAATTTGAAGTTAAAAGATTTTGATCTAATCGAAGGTGAAGTAGTAGACTATTATTTACATTCTAATAATAAATTAGCGTCAGTAGTTGTTTTAAAAGGTTCTGATGGGGAATTAGCTAAAGATATTGCCATGCATGTCACAGCTATGAAGCCAGAATATTTACAAGTAGTTGATGTGCCTACAGAAACAGTATCTAAGGAAAAAGAAATTTATAAAGAACAATTAAAAAAAGAAGATAAACCAGCTGACATAATTGAAAAAATTATTGAAGGAAAATTAAATAAATTTTACGAAGAAACTTGTTTAGTTAAACAAAAATATATTAAAGATGACAGTATGACTATTGAAAAATTGCTGGAATCTAAAGGAGCTGAAATTGAAAAATTTACAAGATATTTTTTATAATTTATACTTAATTTAGATTATAAATAATTTTTATACTCATGAAATATAATAAGGTAATTCTAAAATTATCAGGAGAAATTTTATCTGGATCTGATTCTTTTGGTTTTGATTATCAAAAAATTAATGAGATTATCCAGGAAATAAAATCAATTCATTCAACAGAAACGAAAATAGGAATTGTTATAGGAGCTGGTAATATATTTCGAGCGCGAATGATTAAGAATAATGAAATTTCTAGAGTAGATGGTGATCAAATGGGAATGATGGCTACAATTTTGAATGCTATTTGCTTAAAAAATGTTTTAAATTCTCAAAATATAAAAACTAGAGTTTTAT
>JAIOTH010000090.1 GCA_021106915.1 bacterium
AGTGAAACTAAAAAAGTTTTCATCCGCCCCTTAGAAACCAAAAAATTAATTGCTTATAACGTTGACCTAGACAAAGCTATTCGTCAAGTTGATATAGAAATAGAGAGTATATCTTGGCAAAGATTAAATCTCGAAGAACAGGAAATAATATCTAAAAAACTATTCCAAATAGACAATAAAAAAATCAATATTAAAAATAATACTGAAAATCGAGAAAAAACTCGTAATTGGGTTAAATTTGACGTCAGAAATATTTCTCCCTATAATCTAGTTAAATCTAAATTTTATACTTTAGTTTATCTAGGACAAAAATTAGTAGCTGTTAATCAAATAGAAGAAAATAACTTTTTAACTGGGGAAAAAAGAAATTTAGAGACTTCTTGGTTCTATAGATTATCTCCTTATGTTAATTTACAGGTAGAATATGAAACAAATCCTTTAGACAAAGAAAATCTTTTTATTATTACCAAGTAGTAATCTTCACCTAATTAAGTAATAAGTCTAATGAAAATAAATCTAAAAAATATCTTTCGCGGAGATTGGACACTGCTAGCAGCAGTTTTTTTATTATTAATTGTTGGTCTTTTGAGTATTTATAGTACTAGCTTGAATAATATTGAAACAAAAATGGTGTTTTTCAATAAGCAATTAATTTTTGCCTTAAGTGGAATTTTATTGATGTTAATTGTCTCTTTGAGTGACTACCGAATTTTAAAATCTTATTATAAAATTTTTGTCATCCTAACCTATATTTTACTTTTAATTGTACTTTTTACTGGTCGAACCATTCGGGGAGCTAGTGCTTGGATAGAATTATTTGGTTTTCAATTCCAACCAGTAGAATTAGCCAAAATTGCTTTAATTATTTTTTTAGCGACCTATCTTTCTAGCAAAGCTCGCGAATTTTATCATTCCTGGAAACCAATATTTATATCTACAGCTGTAATTTTACCAATGATCATTTTAGTAGCTGCTCAACCAGATATGGGTTCAGCTTTAATTTTATTTGCTATTTGGATTATCATGATTTTTTTTACTAAAATTGATAAAAATAAAATAATCGTTATTCTATTAATAATTGCTATTACTTTGGCTTCTGGTTGGTTTCTATTTTTAAAAGATTATCAAAAAAATAGAATTTTAACTTTTTTAGATCCTGAAAAAGATCCCCTAGGAGTTGGCTATAATCTATCTCAATCAATTACAGCGGTTGGCTCGGGAAAATTAACTGGTCGAGGATTTGGTTTAGGTTCTCAAAGTCAATTAAATTTTCTACCAGAACAGAGAACTGATTTCATTTTTGCAGTTATTTCTGAAGAATTCGGCTTTATTGGATCTTTATTAACTATGATTTTAATTATAATTATACTTTTACGAATAATTATGATTACTCAAAAAACCAGTGACAATTTTGCTATTTATCTAGCTTTAGGATTCTTCATTCTCTTTTTTGTACAATCAGCTATGAATATTGCGATGAATGTTGGTTTAGCGCCTGTAATTGGAGTGCCATTACCTTTTGTGTCTTATGGAGGAACATCTTTATGGGTTAGTTTACTATCTATTGGTATTTTGGAAAGTATTTTGATTCACAGAACGAATTAGTTGTTAAGAATTAGTTGTTAGTTACTGGGAATTAGGAATTTAAAGTCCCCCTGTCAAGGGGGATTTAGGGGGTTAAAAGGTCAATAAATTATTCAAAACTATTAAATTATATTTTCAAATAAAAAAACGGCTCGTTATTCACGAACCGTTCATTTTTTACTCAAAAACTTATTTACTCTTTACTAGGAATTTTCATTCCCCATATTGGGACATAAACCGTCCAACTAAACAAAGCTACTACAATTGAAAAGAATATTCCCTTTCCAGCGTCACGAAAGCGATCATAGGTTGCTAAACTTAGAAACGGAACAACTATTATTAAACACATCACCGCTACACTTCCTTTAGCATTGGAATTAGACAGCACAATTATTAAACAAAATGCAATTATTAACAATATAGTTAAAAAGAGCATATAACGATACAGACCTGTTTTCATTTTCTCCTCCAATTTTATCAAGATTTTGCTTGATTTACTTTTATTTTAACATTTGTCATTAAATATTCAATACCACAAATTACTAAAAATATCGTCATAAGTCAACTTGAAACTTATAAGCATTAATACTATAATTAGAGAGTAAAATAAAAAAATAAAATAGAATTTAGAAAAATATTCTCAATATTTTTTGTTTTTAAATTATCTTTAAATATTACAAAACTATGAAAAAAGTATTTATATCCGATATTGATAAATATTTAGACCAAGAAGTGAAAATCCAAGGTTGGGTGCATAATTTTAGATCTTCTGGCTCCTTATATTTTTTACAAATTAGAGATGGCTCGGGATTTATTCAAGCTATTGTCTCTAAAAATGCCGAAGGTCCCGACCGAAGTGGAGGGAATGAAAAGTTATGGAATGAATGTGAAAAAATTACCCAAGAAACATCTATTGAATTATCAGGAAAAGTTGCTAAACATCCTAAAAAAGAGGAGTATGAAATTCAAGTTTCTAATTTAGAACTACTTCAAATTGCTGAAGAATATCCGATCTCTAACAAAGATCATGGTGAAGCATTTCTATTAGACAATCGACATTTATGGTTAAGATCTAAAAAACAATGGGCTATTCAAAAAATAAGAGATAGAATTATCCAAGCTACTTATAATTTTTTTCATCAAGAACACTTTATAAAAATTGATTCTCCTATTTTAACTCCTAATGCCTGTGAAGGAACTACTACTTTATTTGGAGTAGATTATTTTGATATGGGCAAAGCTTATCTATCTCAATCTGGTCAATTATATATTGAAGCTGCTATTATGGCTCATGGTCGAGTTTTTGACTTTGGTCCTACTTTTCGGGCTGAAAAATCTAAAACCAGAAGACATTTAACTGAATTCTGGATGATGGATGCGGAAATGGCTTTTTGTGACCATCAAGGCAATATGGAAATTCAAGAAAATCTAATCTCATATATTGTTCAAGATGTTTTAAAAAATTGTAAAGAAGAATTAGAAATTTTAGAAAGAGACATTAGTAAATTAAAAAATATTAAAGCTCCTTTTAAAAGAATAACTCATGCTGCAGCTGTTGAATTTTTACAAACAAAAGGTTCTAAAATAACTTTAGAAGATGACCTCGGAGCAGAGGACGAAACTATGCTTACTGAAAATAGTGATGTCCCCATCTTTGTAGAAAAATGGCCGAAAGCTATCAAAGCCTTTTATATGAAACGAGATCCTGAAAATGATAATTTAGTTTTAGGTTCAGATTTAATTGCTACTGAAGGACATGGTGAATTAATTGGGGGATCTCAAAGAGAGGACAGCTATGATATTTTAAAGGCTAGAATAGAAAAAGAGAAGCTACCAATGAAAGATTTTGAATGGTATTTAGATTTAAGAAAATATGGCTCTGTACCTCACTCTGGATTTGGTTATGGTTTAGAAAGGCTAACTGGTTGGATTTGTGGTGTTCATCATATTCGAGAAACAATTCCCTTTCCAAGAATGATTAATAGACTAACCCCTTAATTAATTTCTAATAACTAATTTCTAATTTCAATTTAATATCTAATGATTTAATTTCAAATTAATAATTCAAAATTAATATGAAGATTACCATCTTCGGTACTGGTTATGTAGGATTAGTTCAGGGAGCTTGTATGGCTGACCTCGGACATGATGTCTTATGTATTGATATTGATGCTGAAAAAATAAAAAAATTAAATAAAGGACAAATTCCATTTTATGAACCAGGTTTATCTGATTTAATTACTAGAAACACTAAACAAGGAAGATTACAATTTAGTTTAGACGCAAACAAAGGAATTGAATTTGCCCAAACTATATTTATTGCTGTCGGTACTCCGCAGACTACAACAGACAAGCAATCTCCCAGTGGCCAAGCAGACCTTTCCGCAGTTTTTACAGTAGCTAAAGTTATTGGAGAAAATATGAAAGAATACAAGGTAATTGTTAATAAAAGTACAGTTCCTCCTCTCACTACTCAAAAAGTAAGAAGAGTAATCCAAGAAAATTTAAACCAAAAAGAATTAAAATTTAGTATTGTTTCTAATCCAGAATTCCTTAAAGAAGGATCAGCTGTGAAAGATTTTTTAATTCCAGATCGCATAGTAGCTGGCATTGAAAAAGATGATAAACAAGCTAAAAAAATAATGTTAAAAATATACGACTCTTTAGTTCGAGCTGATAAACCAATAATGTTTACCGACACTACCACCTCTGAAACAATTAAATATGCAGCTAATGCCATGCTCGCTTCCAAAATATCCTTTATGAATGAACTTTCTCACTACGCTGAAAAAACAGGAGCTAATATCAAAGAAATAGCCAGGGGAATTGGTTTGGATAACAGAATTGGACCAAGATTTCTGCAAGCTGGTTGTGGTTATGGAGGAGCTTGTTTTCCGAAAGATATTCAATCTTTAATTTATGAAATGAAAGAAAATAATGTTGATTGTGAAATAATGTCAGCAATTGAAAGCGTGAATCTAAGACAGAAACAATCAATTATTAAAAAAGTAAATCAAATCTTCCCAGATTTAGAAGGTAAAAAAATTGGTATTTGGGGACTTTCTTTTAAACCAAATACTGATGACATTCGGGAAGCTCCTTCTAAAATTATTATTAAAGATTTATTAGAGCAAGGAGCTGAAATCAAAACTTTTGATCCAGAGGCCATGGATAATTTTAAAACTGAATTTCTCACCGATCCCGACTTTAATGGAGGGGCAGATATTGTATATTGTCAAAATCCCTATGAAGTTGCTAAAAATATTGATTTATTAATTTTAGTAACTGAATGGAATGCTTTTAAAGAAATTGATATGGAAAAAATAAAAAACTCTATGCAAGAAGCTAATTTAATTGATTGCCGAAATGTTTACAAACCTCAAGAAATTAAAGAACTTGGATTTAATTATGTATCAATTGGGAGGGAATAAATAATAACTTTCAACTTTATAATTTTTTACCCTGTTAAATTTAAATTTTTAAATAAAATTAACAATTAAATATTACTAATACTGAAGTTAATAACTAGTCCGTTAAATAAATCATTAGTATATTAGCATCAATTATTCGTATCATTAGTATCATGAAAACTTACATTAAAGAAACAATTACTAAAGAAATAAATCAAGAAGTCGAATTAAAAGGCTGGGTTCATGTTTTTCGACGCATGGGAAAAATTGCCTTTATTGAATTAAGAGATTCTACTGGAATAATTCAAGTAGTTTGTGTACCAGCCGAAATGACTCCTGAATCAGCTGCCTTGCTAGATAATATCCGACCAGAATTTGTTCTGAGCTTAAAAGGAATTATCCAAGCTCGTTCTGAAAAACAAATTAGAGCAGAGGAATTAACTGGAAAAATAGAAATTTTAGCTAAAGATATAAAAATATTGTCAGAAGCTGAAACGCCTCCTTTTGAAATTGAAAATGAGACTCTTCAAGCTAAAGAAGAACTAAGATTAAAACATCGTTACTTAGATTTGCGTCATGAACGAATGGCTAACAATATCAAAAATCGACATCAAGTTATTCATTTTTTTAGAAATCATTTAACTGATAATAATTTTACGGAAATTCAAACTCCTATTCTAACTAAATCAACTCCCGAAGGAGCTCGAGACTATATTGTACCTTCTCGACTTCATAAAGGTAAATTCTTTGCCTTACCGCAAGCGCCACAACAGTATAAGCAATTATTAATGATTGCTGGTTTTGAAAAATATTTTCAAGTAGCTCCTTGTTTTCGAGATGAAGATGCTCGATCAGATCGTAGTCCGGGAGAATTTTACCAATTAGATATTGAGATGTCATTCTTAAATCAAGATGAAATTTTAAACAAAATTGAAACAATGATGACTACTATGGTTGAGAAATTATTTCCAGAAAAAATCATCACTAGCAAACCTTGGCCTCGGATTGACTATCAAGAAGCTATGGAAAAATATGGAACTGACAAACCAGATCTAAGAAAAGATAAAGAAAATCCAAATGAATTAGCATTTTCTTGGATTATTAATTTTCCTTTATTTGCGGAAAATGCCGAAGGTCCCGACCAAAGTGGAGGGAATAAAGAAAAGTTCATTGGTATCCACGGCAAATTAGCTCCCTCTCATAATATGTTTACTCAACCTCAAGAAAAAGACTTAGAGTTATTAGATAAAAATCCTGGAAAAGTTCATTCTTATCAACATGATTTAGCTTTAAATGGTTTTGAACTTGGTGGAGGAGCAATTCGAATTCATGATATGAAACTTCAAGAAAAAATTTGGGATTTAATTGGCTTTACCGCTGAACAAAAAAAAGATTTTGCTCATTATTATGAAGCTATCAAATATGGTGTACCACCTCATGGTGGAGTTGCTATTGGTATAGATAGATTATTAATGATTTTAATGGGAGAAAAAAATCTTAAAGAAGTGACTGCTTTTCCTTTAACCTCTGATGGTCATGATCCCATGATGGATAGTCCGGCAGAAGTTAGTAAAGAGCAGTTGGAGGAGTTGGGGATTGAGTTAAAAAAATAAATGCTATATGAAAAAAATTATTACCAGGAGATAAATTATTTTTTAAAAACATATGAATAAAAATAAAAAAATAGTTCCAAATAATAGTTTTACGGAATTTTTGCTTTACACAACTCCAAACGGAAAAGTAAAAGTAGAGATTTTTTTGCGTGATGAAGATATTTGGCTTACACAAGATAAAATAGCTCTTTTATTTGGAGTGCAAAGACCAGCTATTACTAAACATCTTAAAAATATTTTTGAAAGTGGAGAATTAAATAAAAATTTGGTTAGTTCCATTTTGGAACATAGCACTAAACGTGGAGCTATTAAAGGAAAGACACAAACTCAAGCTGTAAAATTTTATAATCTTGATGCTATAATTTCTATCGGTTATCGTGTAAATTCACAAACAGCAACACAATTTCGTATCTGGGCAACCGAACGACTGAAAGAATATATTATTAAAGGTTTTACTATGGACGATGAACGACTTAAAAATCCGACTAGTATTTTCGGACAGGATTATTTTGAAGAACAGTTGGCAAGAATAAGAGATATCCGTTCCAGTGAAAGACGAATGTATCAAAAAATTACTGATATATATGCGCAATGTAGTGCGGATTATTCTCCTAATAGCAATATTACCAAACAATTTTTCGCAACAGTTCAAAACAAACTTCATTTTGCCATAACAGGCAAAACTGCCGCAGAGATAGTTCACAAGAGAGCGGATAGTAAAAAATCTAACATGGGATTAACAACATGGAAATATGCTCCAAAAGGAAAAATCAGAGAAACCGATGTTGTGATCGCTAAAAATTATCTGACTGAAAAAGAACTTGATAAATTAAACAGAATTGTGACAATGTATTTGGATTACGCGGAAATGCAGGCAGAAAAAGGTATTGCGATGTATATGAAAAACTGGGTAAAAAAGCTTGATGCCTTTTTAAAATTTAACGAACGAAGAATTTTAGAGAATGCTGGCAACATCAGCCATGAAATCGCTGAAAAATTAGCATTAGAAGAGTATAATGTATATAGAGTTAAACAAGATCGCGATTATATTTCAGATTTTGACCGCGAAGTTAAAAAAATCTTAAAAAAGAAAAAGAAATCCCCACACCTATATTAAATTAAGGATAAAATAGATTGTTGGGATTTTACAATAAGTTATTTTAAAATTTAAACACCAAATTCAATTTAAAAGTGATTTAGGTGTGGGGATAAATAATATATCGTAATGAGAAGCAAAAGGGGAAAAAGCTTAAAAGAAGTGACAGCTTTCCCATTAACCTCTGATGGTCATGATCCCATGATGGATAGCCCAGCCGATGTTAATGAAGAACAATTAAAAGAATTAGGAATAGAGTTAAAAGTTGAAAGTTAAAAATAAATTAAATATGAAGTTAAATATGAAAAAAAATTGGATACTCTATGTATTGTTAGGTTTATGGATTATAGGAGCAATATATACAAAAATACTACTATTAATCCTAATAATGACAATACTATTTATTGGAATTCTAATATTTTCAAATAAACTAGCAGAGCATATAAAATTTCATTTAAAAAAAGATAAAAATTATAATTTATCGGGTGAACTTACAGCACTCTTTGTTCTTATATTAATTTTAGGTATTATTATATTTAAAACATTAATTAATTAAAACATGTTAAAAAATAATAAAACTTTAATGTATTTAAAAATATCTAGTATTTTTTATTTTCTATTCTTTTTATGGGTAATATTTAAAAATTTGAATATTTTGAATGATTTTGAATATTTTATTATTTGTGTTCTTATTGAATTTCTAGCTGTGCTTGTTCTTACATTATTATTTTCTCTAATTTTATCTTTTTTATTTTATCTAACGATTAGAGTTTATAAACTATTTAAAAAACATGAAGTAAAATATAAAAAATTTACAGATTATTTATCTTCTGTATTTATGATATCAAGTGCAATTCTCATTTTACTAGCATCTATCATACTAAATTTAGGATTACATGATAACTCTATGAAAAGTAATAATTATGATTCACATACGATAAATGATTTAAATAATTCTTCTAAAAATAGAGAATGGCATACTTTTAATTCTGCAGAGAATAAATTTAAAATAGATTTTCCTTCATCTCCAACACACGACACAACACCAAACTCTACGGAATCACCAAAAGTGGACATATATTATAGCGAACAACCAAATGAGCATTATTCTGTTGTTGTATTAACTTTTTTGTCAAAAACAGAAGTATCTAATCCTGAATTATTAATGAAAAATTTAATAAATAATATAGCAGGCACCGAAGGAAAAGCAATATTATCAAATTTTACTTATTATAGAGGTAATAAGGCTTTAAATTTTGAGATACGTGGTAAAAACACAGATTCATCTACTTATATACAAGGAAGACTTATCTTAGCAAATCAAACACTATATAATTTATTTGTAAGATATGAAGATATTAATTATGATAATGACTATAAAAAATTTATTGATTCTCTCACATTGACTGAATAAATTGATTAAATAAAAATTATGAAAATAAATAAAGATAAAGATAAATTTTTAAAAAATGAATTTTTTAGTTCAAGTATTCAAGGTGCTTTTATGCATAATCGTCATATTTATAAAACAAAAAATGAATCTGAAAGAAAAAATTTTAAAACGTTTTTATATAATAAATTGTCTCTGTATACTAAAAAATATGAAAAAAAAATTAAAGAAGAAGAGCATATTAAAAATTTAAAAAAAATACAAAAAGAAATATACAAATATTATAAAGGTAAAAAATTACTAAAAAAGGATGATACCTTAAATATTGGCACAATACAAAAACTATTAAATCTATACCTAAAATACCTTTGGGTTTCTGGATATATAGTAGAACCACCACATTGTCCGATTGATAGTACTGTGATTAAAACTTTAGTAAAAAATGGTGCAAAACATTTGGAAAATATAAAATGGACAGAGATAACTATAAAGAAGTATAAAAAAATAATAGAAGCTATAAAAAAAGAAGCAAAAAATACATCACTAGCTAAATGGGAATTATTAACTTTAAATAAAAATAGGAAATAAATTAATTTATTAATATATGAGTATTCATCCAGAACGGAAAGATATAACTTGTAAAAAATGTGAAGCTCTTTTTGTAATTTTTAAAAAAGATTTTAATTGTCCAAATTGTGGAAGATTAATTCCTAATAATCCAAAGATAAATATGGATTTTATTCCAGATACAATTGGAGCTATGTTGTATCATAAAAAAAGATACGGAAATTATCGTCCAGATGGTTGGTATATTGGTTCAATGACTGAACATCTAATGGGTTTTGCTTTTGATGCTTTTGATTTAATTGAGAATAAAAACCCAAAAAATCCGAAAAAATATCTAAAAAATTGGGTTAATAAAGTTGTCAAAATTAGAAACAAAAAAGAGAAATATTTAATTAAACATGTTGAAGATGTAATTCTAGAAATGTTGAAAATTTATCAAGACTCAGGATTTGAAAAATATTTAGAAAATAAATATCCAGACAGAATAAACAATGAAATAAAACTTACTTTATGGGATAAAATAAAAAAACGATTTTTCTTTAAAATACCCATGCCATAAAATTTACTAAATAAAGTATATGTTAAAAAAAATAAAAAACACACATAAAATCCTATTAGAAATTGTTATTTTAATTTTAATCATTTTAATATTATCTTTTTTCTTAATACAAAAAAATAAAGAATTAACTTTCTCAAAAAAAATTAATGATAGCAATACTAAATTATTAGATAAAATTATAAAAATAAATAAATCAGATGATTGGGATCTAAAAGTTAAAAATTTAAATCTTATAGCTGAAAAAAAACAAATTTTACCAGAAAAATATGGAGCCGAAATAATACAAATAGGTGGTCCAGGATCTCATTATATAAGTAAAAGAGTCTATCAATTGAATGAACATGGATATTTAATGGGGGAAGATTGGATAGACCATTCCTTTAACAGTATTTATGATTTACTACATGTATCATGTAGAACTGAATACAAAATGGTAAAATGTTATACAGACGGTAAAGAGATAATTCTTCATGAAAATGAATGTTCTATGGGAATTAAATATCAAATACAAAATAAAATTAATATAGTTTGTGAAAAAATTACAGAAAACGAATAAAAAAAACCGCTAAGGGACAAGACCGCTCAGGGGTTATTTCTAATGTGAATTCTAATTAAATTATAACATATATGGATAAAAATAATAAATTAATATTACTTGAAAGTAAACAAATTCGTAGAATATGACATAAAGACGAATGATTTTTTTCCGTAGTTGATATTATTGAAATTTTAACTAATTCCATAAATCCTACTGATTACTTTAAAAAGCTTCGAAAAAGAGATAAAAAACTTGGATCCTACCTAAGGACAAATTGTCCCCACGTAGAAATGATTACAAAAACAGGAAAAAATAAAACAAAAAAAATTTATTAATACTCAGTTGTCCCCAATTTGGCTACAACTGAAATTAAAAAGTTCTGACAATAAAAAGTATAATACCGATTGTGTAAATTTAAAAAATGCTGAAAAAGAAATAGGTAAAAGTATAATTTCAAAAAATAATTATTTAGGTAGTAAAAAAGTCAAAAAGTTAAAATAATATGCAAAAACTATCTCAATTACAGGAATATATCTTAAAAAAATCTTTAGGATGTAATAATAGAGGAGTTGATAAAATATATTTTCGTAAGTTTTACAAAAATATCAAGAATCAACCTAAGGATATAGAAAACATAATTATTAAAAGTTTGAATCGTTTAATTGCTAGAGATTTAATCGTAGCCTTTTGTAAAAAAACAAAACATAAAACATTCATTAATAAAGTACTCTTGACTTCCCATGGTAAAAAAATTGCTCAAAAACTTTTCGGCACTCAAAAAAAGCTACCAATAAAATACAAATCTAAAAATGGAAACAGAAATAAAAAAAATCCAACAAATAACTAGTAAAATCGATGGCTGGCTTTCAAATGAAGAAGGTGAGCTCCTCTATAATTTAGCTAAAAAATGTAATAAAAACGGCGTTATAGTAGAAATTGGATCCTGGAAAGGAAAATCAACAATTTGGCTAGCAAAAGGATCCCAAGCCGGAAAAAATATACCAATCTTTGCAATAGATCATCACAATGGATCATTTGATGAAAAAACAAAAATTTCTACATTTAATGCTTTCATAAAAAACATAAAAGATGCTAAAATAGAAGACATAGTTCACTCTATAGTCAAAAAGTCTCATGACGCTTCAATAAATTTTAAAAAACCTATTAATTTAATTTTCATTGATGGTGGACATGATTATCAGACAGTTAAACAAGATTTTAATGATTGGTTTAATAAACTCAATGATGGAGGAGTAATGATCTTCCATGATAGCACTACTAGAAAAGGAGTTTGGAAAATAGTTTCCAAAAAATTACATAAATCTAAATATTTTAAAAATGTTAATTTTCTGCACAGCATCACTTATGGAATAAAAACCTCTCAAAATACTTTAGCGGATAGACTAAAAAATAGATTCAATCTATACTTAAAGAGTATTTATATTAATTTAATAAAAATACCAGTTCCAAAATTTTTGTGGAATTTGGGCAAAAAAATAATTAGAAAAATACAATAAAAAAATAAATTGATATTAACCCTATGCCTATTAATAAAAAAATTCTAAAACTCCTCACCGACAATAACATTAAAAATGAAATTATAAATCATCGAAAAGTTTATACTGCTTTTGATGCCTCCCAAACCCTGAAAGTTAAACCTCAAGAAATTGCCAAATCTTTAATTATAAAAATAAAACGGGATTTTTATATGGTCATTTTAGGGGCTAATAAAAACATTGATTTTAAAAAAATTGCTAAAAAATTAAAAATAAACGAAAAGGATATAAAAATCCCTTCTGAAAAAATATTAATCAATAAATTTAAGATCAAACCTGGTTCAGCTCACGTCTTTGCAAATATATATAAAATTCCAATTATAATAGATAAATCTTTTTCCGAACTGAAAACAGCTATTTTCTCCTCTGGGAGTTTTACGGAAAGCATTAAAATGAAGCTAAAAGACTATATAAAATTTCAAGAACCTGAAATTTTTATTTTTGGAAAGGTGAAAAAGTTTAAAATCCAAAAAACTACTCGTCCTCCGAAGCTTCAGCGAAAAGGGAAACCAAAAAAGAAAATGACAAAAAAAGTGACAAAGAAAAAAACTAAAAAAACTAAGAATAAAATTAAAAAATAACTAATAATCAAATGAAAAGAACAAAAATTTTATTAATCTTAGCAATTATAATAATAATTGTCTTTGGAATAAAACAATTTTATCCTCATACCTCAAAAGTAGTTGAACCAATTGAAAAGCAAACAGAAACTAAACCCGAATTATCAGAAACAAACGAATTTTATTATAAAAATTACGAAACAACAATTAAAACCATTCAGTCAAAATTTGTCATCCGTGATTATTTTAAAGCAAAAGATTTATCTCAATACGCTAAGGGCTGTGACAAAAATCTTAGCGTAGAATATTTTAATACTCTTCTAAATAAATTTAGTGAAACGGAAATTGGAAGTTCGTATTTATTTACTTATGACGATAATCAAAATATTGGATATAAAATAACTTTAATACCGAATAGATTTGCTTATGAAAACTTAGAACAATTTAATAATGATTTTGAATCATGTCTAGCTGGTGGTGAATTATATCCAAAAAATTTGTCCGAAAAATATTTATTATTTGAATCCAGCTGTGGTAGCGGTATGGAAGATTCCTCAATAAAAATATGTGACGAAATAAAAGAAAAAATCAATCAAACAATTAAACTAAAATAACCTTAAATTTTCCGTAGATCACTTTTAGGTGAAAACTTTTTTATTTTTCCTTAATTATGCCCAATTATCAAATTAAATTAAATGACTTAGAAGGCCCTTTAGAATTATTATTAACCTTGATTAATAATAAAAAGTTAGATATTAGCGAAATATCCCTCATCCCAATAACTAATGAATATTTAGATTATATTGATAAAAATGCTGCGTCCACCGAAACTCTGAATAGTAATGAAGAGTATAGGAGGGAATTAGCCTTAGATGATATTGCTGACTTTTTAATAATTGCTTCCAAGCTAATTTATATGAAATCTAAGTTAATTCTCCCTGAAATGTTTAATGTTGAAGACGAAGATGATGACTCTTTAGAATTAAAAAAACAATTAAAAATATATCGTGAATATTATGAAGCTAGAAAAAAAATAGAAAATATTATCAAAGAAAAAAAATTTTCTTATTCCCGTCACACTAAATTAATTCAAATTAGAAAAAAATTTATTCCTCCTTCTAATATTAACTCTAAAAAATTAGAAAAAATATTTAAAAATTTTCTAAACTCTCAAGAAAAAATTCAAAAACTACCTCAAAAAAATATTGATAAGGTCATTAATATTAAAGAAAAAATTAAATATATATTTGATTTGATTAAAAATAAAACGGAATTTGTATTTGATGAATGCATTAAAGACCAAAAAAATAAAACCGAAATCATTATTTCATTTTTGGCTCTTTTAGAATTAAGCAAACAAGGTTCTTTAATTATCAAACAGGAATATTTATTTAACAAAATAACTATCAATTCTAAGTAATATGAAAAATAAAAATCTAAGTACTCAAATTGAATCTATTCTACTTATTTCTGACAAAGCTTTAAATTTAAAAAATCTAGCAAAAAAACTGGAAATTAAAAACAAAGAATTAAAAGAAATAGTTGAAGAATTAAAAAATAAATTCAATAATCCTGAAAGTGGCCTACATTTAATTGAATCTTGGGGGAAAATACAATTTACAACTAACCCAGAATGTGAGAACATAGTAAAACATTTCATTAAAGAAGAAATTAACAGTAATTTAAGTGATGCTTCTTTAGAAACTTTAACTATTATTGCCTATCGAGGACCAATCACTAAACACGAAATTGAACAAATTCGAGGCGTAAATTGTACCATGATTATTAGAAATTTGATGATTAAAGGCCTAATAGAGAAAAAAACTGATAAAGAAAAAATAGAAGAGATTTATGGTATTACTATTGATTTTATGAAATATTTAGGAATAAAAAATATCAATGATTTACCAGAGTATGAAAAATTACACAGCAATGAAATAATAAATAATATACTTAATGAGCAACAATAACCCCAAAACAGCTATCGTTACTTTAGGAGGAGCTTATAGAGCCACTTATTATAGTGGCGTTCTTAAAGCCCTACATGAACTAGGAGTTAACAATTTTGATATGTATTTGGGAGCCTCTTCTGGTGCTCCAGCTTTAGCTTATTTTATGGCTGGACAAATAAATGACTTAATTGATATTTGTATTAATTATGTTCCCACAAAAAAAGTTTATAATCCTTGGAATATTTTTAATAATCAAGCAATTGTTGATTTAGATTATTTGGTAAATAAAATATTCAAAAAAGTCAAACCTTTAAATGTTGATAAAATAAAATTTATTGAAAATAAATTAGTCATTCCTGTTTTAAACTATAATAATGGTAATGTTGAATATAAAACCGATAAAGAAGAAGATTTTTTTACTCTTTTAAAGGCTACTATGAGCATTCCTTGGTTAAATGGAAAATTATATAAACTCAATAACCAAGCCTATATTGACTCTGGTATAGTTGGTCGACCACCTATGAAAAAAATATTAGATGAGGGTTATGAAAAAATATTATTAC
>JAIOTH010000107.1 GCA_021106915.1 bacterium
CCCCAGCATAAGAATCTAATTTTTAAATTATTTTTTTTTGATGAGCGTAATGATTTTTTCAAAAACAGCCTCATTATTCTCAGCTAAATCAGCTAAAACTTTACGATCTAGGGCAATATTATTTTTTTTCAATAAATCAATAAATTTACTATAAGATAAATCGTATTTTCTAACAGCAGCATTTAATTTAGTTTGCCATAGTCTGCGATTTACACCCTTTTTCTTTCGACGATCATCAAAGGCATTTTGACCAGCTTTTTTAATAGCGGTTTTAGCTAATTTTATTTTACTTTTTCTACCCCACCTATAACCTTTAGTTTTTTTAAGGATATTTTTTCTGTTTTTGGTATGTAAGGTACCTCTTTTTACTCTTGGCATATATTTATTAGTTTATAGTTTAAAGTTATGGAATTTATAGATAATTTTTTAGACTTTTAGATATAGTTTTTGATAACTTATTATCACTTCTTTTATTTCTTTTAGTTTTACCAGTCTCTCGAGTATTAAAATGATCTTGTCCTTTTGACCTAGCGATTAATTTACCTTGTTTAGTCTTTCTTACTCTTTTAGTAAGTGCTTTGTATGTTTTTAATTTAGGCATATGTTTATGATTTTAATTTATTTGATTGGTTTAATAGTAATAAATAATTTACCACCTTGCATTTTTAAGTATTGTTCTATTTCAGCATTTTCAATATCTTTAACAAAATCATCAATAATTTTTTTAGCTAAGTCCTTATGTTGTCTTTCTCGGCCTCTTAAAGTTAATTCTATTTTTACTTTATTTTTTTGATTAATAAATTTTTGAGTTTGTTTTTTTCTAAAATCAGAATCATGTTTTCCAATTTTTAAAGATAATCTAATTCCTTTTAATTCAGTTTTTTTCTGTTTTGTTATTTTTTGTTTTTTTGATTGTTTGTACTGAAAATTACCATAATCCATTATTTTACAAACAGGAGGTTGAATATTAGGGGAGACTTCTATTAAATCAAGTCCAGCATCTCGAGCTTTAGCTATAGCTTTTTGAATAGCTATTACTCCTAATTTTTCTCCATTTTCATCAATAACAAATACCTCGGGTACTCTAATTTGATGATTTGCTCGATATTTTTTTTGTTGAATTCTTTTTTTGTATGGATTTTTTTTGCCGATATATTTGAAATTATTTTTTTAAATAGTGATTTGTTTTTTTTATTGAAATATATTGTATTGGAATGGCTGTGCCATCCGTAGCTTGCAAAAAAACTAAATAAAATTTTTGAACAATGCTCTGCCCTCCTACGCCACTTCCTTCGCTAAAGCTACGGAAGTCAAGAAGGCTTCGGAGGGCATCCTTCGCAAGCGAAGGATGGTGGAGATGAGGGGGATTGCACCCCTGTCTACATATAATTTAAGAACTTATTCTACAAGCTTAGTCTATTTTGTTTTTTAGGAGTTAATTGAAAAATAAACAAAAAATTAATTCCTTTTAGTTTATCATTAAATTCATTATAAGTTGATAAACAAACTTATAAAATAGTCTAATAATTTTTGACACCCTCAAGCTCCCATTAGACATCAGAGTAGAGGATGGCTTAATCTTATTTGTTAAGCAATAGCCATATTGAAGTTAAAGGCAAATGCGTTTTTAACTTTGTTGGCAAATTTGTTTACACTTATTTAAGTTTTTTACAAGTTCTAACTTGGCTTGCTAAAGAGCTAAATTGGTATATGCATCAAATTTAAACATCCCCAATATGCTTAGAAGTATAGCTTCATATCCATATTTTGTCAATATTTAAAGCATTTTTTGGCTAAAATTAGCCTTTTGAATTTTTTTATAGCTATTGACCCTGTTAAATAAGATTTAAACACAAAGTTATTTAAATCTTAATTTTATTCTCTTGGAATAAAATTATTTAATAGGGTTGATAATTTAAAATATTTACATATTAAGGAGCTTGAACCATGATTACCTAGAAAAATAATTAATTCTAAGCTATCTGAAAATGAGTTGAAGTAAGAGGTAATTATTTTTTTATAAATAGGTAATAATAAATAAGTTATTAAAGGATGTTTTGTTAAAATAGAGCATTTTTTATTTATTAATGGTAATTCAATTCAAATAATGAATAAATAAGATATATATTATATTGGATAGTAGATTATTTTATCCGATATAATATTAAAAGTGACTTTTAGAATTTATATTAATATCCGATATAATATTTAGCCTATTTAATTAAATAAAAAACCTTGCTTTTAAGAAGATTTTTTAATATTTTTTAAAATTTAGATAATTTTTTGTTATAAATTTTTTTAAGTTCTGAGATTGATCTTATATTCTCGATCTATTTTTCTTTTTAAGTCTTTTTTCTTTAAAATTTCTTTTTTATTAAATTTTTTTTTACCTTTTACTAGGCATATTTCAATTTTTAAAAGATTGTTTTTAGTATATATATTATTAACCACAATGGATCTGTTTTTTCTTGAGAAAGTACTTTTAGTTTGGAAATTTCTTTTTTATTTAATAATAATTTTATAGGGCGGTTTAGTTTATGTTTAATTGTGTCTAAATTTGATTTTTTGTATATACCAATATTAAAATTATATAATTCGGCTTCATTTTTTTGATTAATTTTAACATAAGCATCACTTAAATTTATTTTATGAGTTTTAATAGCTTTTACTTCATCACCAAAAAGAATTAAACCAGCTTGATACTTGTCTTCTATTTCATAAAGAAAGTTGATTTTTTTATTTTTGGATATAATTGCCATGTTTTTATTGTATTATGTTTTTGACTTTTTGAATAGCCCTTTTGTCATATTAATATTATTATATTTTTGTCATTTCAGATTAGCATTATTAATTTTTTTTTGAGGTAATTTGTGTCTTTAAAGTATATAAATAATATTTAAGGTTAGTATATTTTCAAATATAATTCAATAGCTTAGATTGCTTTGTTTAAGCATATAATATGATATATCGGATACTTTAATTTAGAGCATTAAGATGTAGTTGTTTATATCGGATAAATTAGGTATAATTTATATAGAAATAATAGTATAATTTTAGATAAATTTAGATTAAAAGTAGAGCCTTGCAAAGGGGTGATACATAAAACAAAAATAAAAATAAAATGCTTTTTATATATTAGCAGTATTTTTTTTAAAAATAAATAAAGATACCAAAAATAAAAAGACTATGCTTGTCAGTCAATCAGAACAGAATGAAAAAGATTTTATTAGCTTAGCTGAAGCCGCTAAGCATTCTTCGTATAGTCAAGATTATTTGTCACTTAGAGCTCGGCAAGGAAAATTATTAGCTTTTAAGTTTGGTCGTAATTGGAAGACAAAAATTGAGTGGCTTAAAAAATATGAAAAAGAAAATTTAGATTTTGTAACTGAAGAGAAAATAGATGTTGAAAAATTTAATTACGAATATGAGTTAAATATTTTTGACAAATTATTGAAAGAGATAAATTTATTTGATTTGCAAAAAATTAAAG
>JAIOTH010000152.1 GCA_021106915.1 bacterium
AGGAATTTCTGGAATTTCTGAAGGAAAAAAAGCCAGATATTTTGTGCTTGCAGGAAATTAAGATTGATGACACAACTCGCAATAAAGAAAACTTTGATTTTCCAGGTTATGAAGAGCTCTGGAACTCTGCAGAACGCAAAGGCTATAGCGGCACGATGATGCTGATTAAAAAATCTTTAAATAAAAAAATAATTTCTCAAAAAATATTCCCTAATAATGAAGGTCGAGCTCAAATCCTAGAACTAGATAAATTCTTTTTAATAAATACTTACTTTCCTAATGCTAATCGCGAATTATCTCGAATGCACTATAAAATGGAGTTTAATCAGAGGTTATTAAGACATATCAAAAAGTTAGAAAAGAAAAAACCAGTAATTATTACTGGCGATTTTAATGTAGCTCACCAAGAAATAGATTTAGCTCGATCAAAACCAAATATTGGTAATGCTGGTTTCACAGATGAAGAAAAAAATTCTTTCCAAAAATACTTAGACTCGGGATTAGTAGATACTTTTCGCTACTTACATCCCAAAAAGATTCAATATACTTGGTGGTCTTATCGATCTAGAGCTCGTCCTCGAAATATTGGTTGGCGGATTGATTACTTTTGTGTTTCCAAAAAATTCATTAAAAATATCAAAAAATCTTATATTTTAGATAAAGTCATGGGCTCTGATCATTGCCCGATTGTTATAAAAATAAAATAAATTTTCTAAATAAAAAATCCGCTACTAATTCTTAATAGCGGATTTTGTTTTCCTCATCTTCCCTTAAAATCTTTTTTGTTTGTTTTTTAATAAAATAAGTGAATATAACTAAAGCTACTACTGTGATAATTAAAGTAAATATTTTCATATCTCCCACAAAAGTATTAATTTGTTCACCAATAAAATAGCCCATACTGATCCACAATAAAGCCCAAGCTAAACAACCCATTGAGGAATATAATAAAAATTTATTCAACTTCATTCTAGCCATACCAGCTGGAATTGATATTACGGATCGAATCATCGGCAAACACCTCAAACTACAAACAATAAAAGGACCTAAACGATCAAACAATCTTTTTAAAACTAAAATTATTTTATCACTCAAACTAGGATTATATTTGAATATCCAGCGCACTCCTTTAACTCCCCATTTATAAGCTAAAAAATATAAAATAGTAATTCCTAAAATATTACCCAATAATCCTGAAAATAAAGCTAACCCCAGAGATATTTTACCAATACTTACTAAATAACCAGCCACTCCTAAAATTAATTCACTGGGCGGAGCTGAAAAAAATCCATTCAGCATCATTAAAAAAATTAGAAACATTGAAATTTCTAATAAACTTAAGTTTAAATACCAATTACTTATTTCTAGCATAAGTATATTCTACCTTAAAACAAAAGAGCCCACAATCGTAGGCTCAAATAAACTATTTTTCATAAACTTCCTTTTTTAATACACCAACATAAGGACAATTACGATATTTTTGCCCAAAATCTAAACCGTAGCCGGTTACAAATTCATTAAGAATTGATTTTCCCTTATATTCTATTTGAATATCGATTTTATGAGCTTCTTCTTTGTCTAAAAGAGCACAAATTTGCACTTGCTGAGCCCCTAGACTTTCAATACGTTTTTTAATTTTAGATAAAGTGAGTGCAGTATCAACAACATCATCTATGACAATTACCTTTTTACCTTTCACAGCTTTTGGTTTAATATCCAAAAACAATTTCAACTCTCCTGAGCTTTTTGCGCCATCACCATAGCTAGACACCTGCATAAATTCTACTCTTACATAACAAACCGGAAAAAGTTTACGAATTAGATCTGCTGCAAAAATAAATGATCCCTTCAGAATAACCACCAAAACTATTTCTTCTCCCCGGTGGTCTTGCTTAATCTCTTCTGAAATTTTATGAACTATCCCTTGAAGCTCTTCTTCATCAAATAAAACTTTTTCAAAATCAGCCTCAAAATTCTCATGAATACGACAATTAGACATAATCTCCTCCTATTTATTTTTTATATTCACACTTTAAACTAAATAATTACTTCTGTAAAGCTCTGCAAATCGAGCTGAGCTCGACAAACAAAAAAACCGAGTTCAACTCGATTCAATTCTTTAGTTCTATTATTCTAGATTTTAATCTACATCAGCGAAGTTGTCATTCCGGACTTGCTCCGCCTGCCTGCCGGTAGGCAGGGAATCTCGAGATCCTGAGTCAAGCTCAGGATGACAATTAACAAAGCTTATAGGATGAAATTGTTCAGAATGACAGCCACTTTTAATTCAACCCAACTCAATCTTAATTTATCCATATTCCTTAACCCGTATTTCGTAATTCATAACCCGTACCCCGTATTCCGCATTTTTCTCTATAAAAGGAAAACTCCCCGAACCGGTCGTTTTTTAATTTTACCGTGGGGAGTTTCACTCCCCAATTTTCAAACGATAAACAAATTATTTGTTTGACCGTTATTTTGAACATTCGAGAGCATTGATAATACAATACACACTTGATTATCCTGCAAAAATTCTTTTTGTTTTTCTATTTCTCATTATTTTTATTAGGAAATAGATTTTTTGTTTACTTCTACTAATTTTTGCGGAAGTAATTTTTGCTTTTTGTTTTTGTCTTCAAATGACCTTAAAATTGTCTTTTTGTTTCTTTGACAGAGGTCTAGCAGGTATAATTAAGTTAATATTTTAATGTACTATGATCTAAGTATATCATATCCAAAGCAAAAAGTCAATATCACATAAGGCATTATTCAAGCCATTTTTGACTTATTTGATTTATTAAAATAAAAATTGGACAGGAAGTAAAATTTTTGCTCTAATAGATATACACAACTTATCCACAACTAAAACCTAAATTTGAAAAATACTTCAATATGTCCATTATTACTAAAATTTATCAAATCAATATAATTATAATTTCTAGTAAACTTATCTAAAAAAGGTAGATATTTGCTACTATTTTCCATTTGTGAAGCATTAAAAAGCAATATTTCACTATATTCTTGGTTTTTATTCAAAGAATAAGCATTATTATTACAAAAATCCAATATTTTATCCCTAAAATTACCAAAAATGTAATAATCGTTACATTTTACCAGTTCAAAACCCATATTATCAGCCTGATTCGCATAAAACCAAGAGATATTATTCTCTTCCAATACCTTTAATTCTACTGAATTAGGATCAAAATAGTATTCCACAGCTCTACTTTGATCTGGAAAGACCACTGTTCTAGTATTTGGACTAGAAAAAGCTAAAATTTTCCTATAAACATCCTCTAAAGCCTGCTTTTCTGGTGAAAAAGCCATAAACTTATTATTTTTAAACAATAACAAACTTCCATTATCTATTTTCTGCAAATCTTCAACAATATTAATATTATATATATTTTCAATATTATTTCCCAAAAAAGCGCTTACTTCACTTGAAAAGCTAAAATTACGATTATTAAACCTTAAATCATAGAACGAAACAAAATCATGAGGTAAATTTTGATAAAAATCATTAATATAATTGTCAGCTAAGAGTTTATTATTAATATCACTGTAATTCTCAATATAAATATCCGTACTTTTATTTCCAACTGCTATTTTTATAGAAAAACTCCTATCCTCTAAATTTTTAGTTAAAAAAGACAGATCCTTTAAAAAACTATTACTCTCTGCAATCAATTCATAATCATTCACTTTTATTTCTAAATCAGTCTGATTCTTAAAATATTTATTAAAATCATCTTTTAAACTTTTCCAATAATCCCAACGACGACTATTTCGATATTTATTCTGACTTTCTCTTATTTTATCTAAATTATTAGAAACTATTAAAATATAATCATTAGCTTGGGTTAAATAAATATTTCCTTCTGAACTATTTAAAAATCTATTTTTTAATTCTAAACTACTTAATTTATAAATCTGATCATCTTTTATCTCAAAATTCACATTCGAATCATTTAAAAAAGATTTTAAACTAAATTTATCTACTCCCAAAATAATAATCTGGGAATCAGCTGAAAATTCTGCCCAATAAAAACCTTTGTTTATTTGATCTGTAAAGCCAATGTTTTCACTGCTTGATAAATAATTTCCCATTTCTTTATTTATATTTTTTAAAAATTCCGAATCTTTATAATTCCCAATAAATTTTTGAAAATCATTAATGCCTAGAACTGCTTGAGCATTATCTGGAATCAACTCTTCTAAAATTATATTTTTATCTGAAATAAAATAGCTTTTAAAGAATATAAAAAGTAAAATAAAAATTACAGACAAAATTAATAATAACAATAAATATTTTTTATTATTTTGCTCTTTTTTCTCTGTTTGCCAGTGAAATTCTGGATTAAATTTTTGATTAAACATTTTCACAATTTTATTTATAGTAAAAGATTAACATAATAAATGATTAGTTGAAAGTGCTTAAAAAATCTAAAGATACAAAAAAACTAGCTCGAAATGAGCTAATTTTTTATAAAATATTTTATATTTTCAACTTTTTAACTTTCCTGCCTGCCGGCAGGCAGGCAACTTTTAACTTATTTCTATCTTCTCGGACCGTTGAAATCTCTTCTCGGACCTCTGTTAAAATTATTTGGTCGAGGAGTTCTTGGTGGTCGCTCTTGAAAGCCCTCTGGTTTTTCTAATAAAGCTTTAACCGATAAACCAATTCGACCTCTTTCTTCATCAACTTCCATTACTTTAACCTTCAAAGTGTCACCAACTTTAACAATGTCGGAAACTTTTTCAATTCTTTCATATTTAAACTCAGAAATATGAACCATACCATCT